>NZ_ATCO01000141.1:0-9915 GCF_000422025.1 Geobacillus sp. WSUCF1
CAACTTTTGGTGAAGAGCCAGGCTGCTTTTCTTTCGACTTTTGTTCACCATTGGCTTTAGGGGAATATGCAAGAAAAGGGTGTCCCAAAAGGATCGGGACACCCTCTTTCGTCTCTATATATACGCACTGACCGATTCTTACGCACTATATTTTGTGTCTGCCCTGAAGGCAGACAGCCTTTTGAGTCAGCCCCCTCTTCTTTACTTATGGCACAAGCAATAGCTTGCCATGCGTTTTCCGCCCCTGCAGCAGCTGATGCACTTCAGAAGCCTGCTCAAGCGGGTAGACGCCGCCGATCATCAGCTTTAGGCTTCCTTCCTGCACCCACGCGAGCAATTCCCGCAAACTTTGTTCGTACAACGCCCGCTTTTTCATGATTTGCGGCAAGAAAAAGCCGATCACCGACCAGTTTTTCGCCATCAGCCGGACTGGATTGAGACGCGTCATTTCCCCGCTCGCCGCCCCATATACGACCAGGCGGCCGAACGGAGCGAGGCAATCGAGCGTCTGATGAAAGACATCGCCGCCCGCCATTTCCAAAGCGACATCGACGCCGCGCCCACCGGTCGCCTCCATCACGGCCGCCGCCCAGCTGTCTTTTGTATAATCAATGGTGACATCAGCGCCAAGCTGTTTGGCGAGCGCTCGTTTTTCCTCCGTGCTTGCCGTGGCGATGACCATTTTGGCGCCGAACCGTTTCGCCAATTGGACGGCAATCGTCCCAACGCCGCCGGCTGCGGCATGAACGAGCACCGTCTCCCCTTCTTCCAAGCGGCCCATCGTTTTGAGAATATGGTAGGCGCTTAGCCCTTGCACCGGCAAGGCCGCCGCCTGCCGGGCATCCATTCCATCCGGAAGCGGCACGACCGCCCGTTCATCGACGGCGACAAACTCAGCGTAGCCGCCGGATTCGATCAACGCGACGACGCGTTGCCCCGGGAGGACCGTTTGCACCTCCGGACCAACTTCACGGACAACGCCCGCCACTTCCGTCCCAGGTATGAACGGAAGCGGCGTCGGCACAACATAGCGGCCTTCCCGTCGGGCTGTATCCGCATAGTTGACGCCGATCGCTTCAGCTTCAATCACGACTTGCCGCCCCGTGGGTTTCGGACGTTCGCCTTCGCAAACACGCAAGACATCCGGTCCACCGTATTCAACGAATTGGACAAATTTCATGGCGATATCCCCTCTTTCGTTACTTTTGTCGACGCCATATCGCGCAGTTCCGGGCCGAACGGCCCCAGCTCAAGTTTTGGAACGGCAGAAAGCGACCCATGCCGGTTGATGTAGTCGATTTCTTTTTCCAAGCCGTACGCCGTCATCCAACGGCCGACGCGCGAGGCAGACAACACTTCTTTCGCCTTTCCTTCATCCGAATATTGCCGGTAAAAGAGCCATGCGGCCGTCGCGCTGTCGGACAGCTCCGCCGCGTTGATCCCTTGCTCGATCAAGCAGTGCACAAAGTAGCCGGCGCCATAAAAGTCTTCTAGGCAAAAACGGCCGGACGAGCCGGAACAAATCACAATGATCGTCTCTTCCTGATGTAAACGGCAAATATGCTCGCCGACCGCCGGGCTGTTCAGTAAGCTCGCCGCGTACACCGCACGGGCTGGCTGAGCTCTGCGAATCGCCACCGTGCCATTGGTCGTCGATAGCACGACTGTTTTCCCTGGACAAACCGTTTGCAAAAATAGCGGCGCCGGCGGATGAAAACCGGCGATCGTCCGCCCTTCGTATTCGCCGACGAGCTCATAGCTGCCCTCTGGCAAGCGAAGCGCGATCTCCTTGGCCTCCTCGGCATCGCGCACCGGGATCACCGAACGAGCGCCGGCAGCGAGAACTGCTGTAATCGACGAGGTGGCAAGCAAAACATCGAACACGACAGCCACCTTTCGATCAGCAAGCGCCATCTCATCAATGTCTTCTTTGCGCAGCACGACATGCACTTTTGTCATCACGCCGCCTCACCGTCCTGTCGCCAGCTGCCATGCATGCTCAATGAGCGCTTCGACAAACTGGCCAAAATGGCGAAACCGCTCATCGTTCGTCTGTCCGCGGCGATAGCGGTAATAAATTTGCTGGCAAATGACCGCTAATTTAAAGTAGGCAAACGTTAAATAAACGTGTATATCGGACACATCACGGCCGCTTTTTTTGGCATATGCCTCAATAAACTGTTCGCGCGTATAAAAACCGGGACGGACGGTGACCGGCGCGCGGCCAAACCCACTTTTAATGAGTGGAGGATCGTCTTCCTCAATCCAATAACTCATGGCCACCGCCAAATCGGCAAGCGGATCCCCGACCGTCGACATCTCCCAATCAAACAGCCCAACCATTTTGGTGATGTCGTCTTTGGCAAACAAAGCGTTATTCAGCTTAAAATCGTAATGGATTACGGTTGCTTCGCGCTGCGGTGGGATGTGGGAAGCGAGCCACTTCATCAGCGCCTCGGCTTCCGGAATATCATCCGTCTTGGCCCGCTCATAGCGCTGGATCCATCCGTGCACTTGCCGTTCCATAAACCCATCCGGCTTTACCATCTGAACGAGGCGTGTGTTCGTATAATCAATTTGATGGATACGGACAAGCGTCTCGACCATCGTCTCAGAGATGCCACGGCAAACGTCTTCTGTCGGGATGACGCCATCGGGAAAATCACTGTCAATCACGACGCCATGCCGCCGCTCCATGACGAAAAACGGACTGCCGATCACCGATTCGTCTTCACAAAAATAGAATGGTTTCGGCGCCAACGGGAACAGCGGATGGATTTCAGAGAGCCACGTGCTCTCCCGCTTCATATCGTGCGCTTTCGGCGGCACCGGGCCAAACGGCGGCCGGCGCAGCACCGCCTCCCACTCCCCACAGCGGAGCAAATACGTCAAATTCGACCGGCCGGCGGAAAATTGCTGGATCTCGAGCTCCCCATCCGGCATGTCCGGCAGCACCGTTCGCAAAAACTTGGCCAGCTTCCCTGCCGGCAGTTCTTCCCCCTTGCGCACTGGAATAATCGCTGTCATCTCCCTCTCCCCCTTGGTCAACAATTCAAGCGCGCCATTGCCGCCGCACGAACAGCATCCATCGACACACCTCGGATCAAACTTGTTTGTCTCTCTTTTCACTCGGCTTTCGAGACAGACGGCGCGCTCATGCCATCAAGCAGGATCTCCACCATCTGCTTCGCCACCTCGGCATCGGTCAGCTCGCCGTCCGGACGAAACCATTGGTAGCTCCAATTGGCCGCCCCAAGAACGGTAAGCGTGGCGATCGATGGTGACAAATCGCAGCGCAGTTCACCGCTTTTCATTCCTTCCTCAATCAACGACTGCAGCCGATAGCGGAACAAATCGCGCTTTTCTTTTACTTTCTGTAAATGCTCTTCATTCAAATGCTTCATTTCACGAAAAAAAATACGCGCTTCCCGTCCCTGCCGTTCGACATTATGGATGAGCATGAAGACGATGTCATACAGTCGTTCCCGCACCGAGCGCTGTGTATCGCTTATAATCCGCTCCTCTTCGTCCAGCAGCCATTCAATGTAGCGAAGGTGAATATCCATCAACAGTTCTTCTTTGCTTGTAAAATAGTAATAAAACGTCCCTTTTGTCACCCCGAGGGCGTCAACGATGTCTTGGATCGATGTTTCGCTGAAGCCGTTTTGTTCAAACAGCTCAATGCTGGCAGCCATAATTTTCTCCTTCACGTTTTTACACCTCTTGCCTAAAATGTAGTCGCTGCCAGCTATTGTACCATAAAACAGCCAAGCCTGCTTCGGACTTGGCCGAAAGCCGCGCCGTTATTGCGAGCGGGATGCTTCTTCACGCAAGGCGCGGCGCAAAATTTTCCCGACGTTCGTCTTCGGCAGTTCGGCACGGAACTCGACAATGCGCGGCACTTTGTACGCCGCTAAGTTTTTTCGGCAATGGGCAAGAATGTCTTCTTCGCTTGCCTGTTGTCCGTCTTTTAACACAATGATCGCCTTCACCGTTTCACCGCGATACGGATCAGGCACGCCAACCGCCGCCGCCTCTTTCACCGCTGGATGTTCGTACAACACTTCTTCGATTTCACGCGGATAAATGTTATAGCCGCCGGCGATGATCAGATCTTTTTTCCGGTCGACAATCGTCACATACCCTTCCTCGTCAATCGAAGCCAAATCGCCAGTGTACAGCCATCCGTCACGCAGCGCCACGGCCGTTTCTTCCGGCATGTTCCAATAGCCTTTCATCACTTGCGGTCCACGGATAATCAGCTCGCCGACTTCTCCTGGCGGCAACTCTTGCGTGCCAGTCGCCACATCGACGACTTTGTACTCAGTCAGCGGCATGCCGATGCCGACCGTGCCCGGCTTGCGAGCCGCAAACGGCGGATTGCAATGCGTCACCGGCGAGGCTTCAGACAAGCCGTATCCTTCAAGGACAACCGCTCCCGTTTTCGCCTCGAAGTCGCGCATCAATTCAAGCGGCATCGGTGCGCTGCCGCTGTTGCACGTTTTGATGCTGCTGATGCCGTACTGCTCGACACCCGGCGTATTGGTAATCGCGACATACATCGTCGGCACGCCTGGAAACACGGTTGGTTGCTTGTCGCGAATTGTCTCCAACACTTCTTTCAGCTCAAAGCGCGGCAGCAAAATGTTTTCCGCTCCTTGGTAAATGGCCAAGTTCATTCCCGACGTCATCGCGAACACGTGGAACAACGGGATGACGGTTAAATATCGCTCTTTCCCGAACTCAAATGTCCCTTTGAAAAATTCGGCGCATTGCAAGACGTTGGCGAAAATGTTGCGGTGGGTGAGCATCGCTCCTTTGGAGCGCCCCGTCGTCCCTCCCGTATATTGCAATACAGCAACGTCGTGCATCGGCTCGATCGGCACCGGGCGCACCACTCCGCTTCCTGCGGCAAGAAATTCGTCAAACGTGACATCTCCTTCAGCCAGCGCAACGGACGACGGCGCCCCAAGGCTGACGGTGACCGCCTGCTTGACGGCTGTCTCCCCTCTGACGGCGGCAAGGCGCGGATAAAGCGGTTCATAAATGACGATCGTCTCGGCGCCGGAGTCTTTGAGCAAATAGGCAAGTTCGCGCTCAACAAGCATCGGGTTCACTTGTGTGACGATCGCGCCCGCCTGCAAAATGCCATAGTAAGCGATGACATATTGCGGGCAGTTCGGCAGCATGATTGCGACGCGGTCGCCTTTTTGCACGCCGCGCGCCTGCAGGCTTGAGGTGAAACGGTTGACCGCCGCCTCAAGCTCGGCATAGGTGATCGTCTTGTCGTAAAATGTCAGCGCCGGCTGGGAGCCGAATTCCGCCGCTCGTTCATGCAGTACATCGCATACCGTTTTGTCGGGAATATCCATATAGAACGAAATGTGTTCCGGATAAAGAGACAACGCCCGTTTTTCGCCCATTTGCGTTTCCCCCTTTTTTAATTAAATGCCGGTCGCATGGCTGCCGCCGTCAACGACGAGGAGCGCGCCCGTGACAAAGGCGGACGCCGGGGAAGCGAGAAACAAGACGGCCCCTTTCAAGTCATCTTCGCCGCCAAAGCGGCCGAGCGGCGTATGCTCGAGCACTTTTTTCCCAACGCGTTCAAGAACGACTTTTGACATTTTCGTCGGGAAAAAGCCCGGAGCCACCGCGTTGACGCGAATGCCGTGCTTCCCCCATTTGGCTGCTAGGTCCCTCGTAAACGTAATGACCGCCCCTTTGCTCGTGTTGTAGCCGATCGTATTTAAAATGTCCGGGTGCGTGCCGCCAAGGCCGGCGACGGAAGCGATGTTGATGATGGCGCCGCCCGTTTGCTTCTCAATCATCACCTTGCCGGCCGCCTGGCTCATGAGAAACGTGCCGGTTACATTGACGTTCATCACCTTTTGCCATGCTTCAAGCGGCATCTCTTCGACCGGCGCTCCCCACGTCGCTCCGCTGTTGTTCACCAAAATATCGATGCCGCCAAACTCCTTCACCGTCGTTTCGACGACATGTTGGACATCATCCGGGTTCGTCACATCACACTTTAGCGCCAATGAACGGACGCCCAGCTGTTCCAACTTTTCTTTCACTTGCTCGCACGCCTCCACTTTGCGCGAGCAGACGACAACGTTCGCCCCCGCTTCGGCGAGGCCGACGGCGATTTGCTCGCCGAGCCCGCGCCCGCCGCCGGTGACGATGGCGGTTTTTCCTTCGATTTTAAACAAGTCCAACACATGCATAAACGCCACTTCCTCTCCCTTTATTGTTCATATGGACGCAACTCAAGCTTGGCTACTTGCTCTTTATGCACCTCATCCGGCCCGTCGGCCAACCGAAGCGTGCGCGAGTTCGCCCACATGGCGGCAAGCGGAAAATCGTTGCTCACCCCAGCGGCGCCGAACGCCTGGATGGCGCGGTCGATGACCTTCAAAGCGACATTGGGCGCCACCACTTTAATCATCGCAATTTCTTTGCGCGCCGCTTTGTTGCCGACCGTATCCATCATGTACGCTGCCTTCATTGTCAACAGGCGCGCCTGCTCGATCTCAATGCGCGACTGAGCGATCCAATCGCGAATGACGCCATGGTCCGCAAGCCGCTTGCCGAACGCGACCCGCGACTGCACGCGCCGGCACATAAGCTCAAGCGCCCGCTCCGCCGCTCCAATCAAGCGCATGCAATGATGGATTCGCCCCGGTCCAAGCCGCCCTTGGGCGATGGCAAATCCTTTCCCTTCTCCCCAAATGATGTTCTCTTTCGGCACTCGCACGTTGTCATACGTAATCTCCGCATGCCCGTGCGGCGCATGGTCAAAACCGAACACCGGCAGCATCCGTTCGATTTTCACCCCCGGCGTATCAAGCGGAACGATGATCATCGACTGCTGCTCATGCTTCGGGGCATCCGGATTCGTTTTCCCCATCACAATGGCAACTTTGCAGCGCGGGTCGCCGGCGCCGGACGACCACCATTTCCGCCCGTTGATGACGTATTCGTCCCCGTCGCGGACGATGGAAGCGCGAATGTTCGTCGCATCGCTTGACGCGACGTCCGGTTCGGTCATCGAAAAGCAGGAGCGGATTTCTCCGTTCAAGAGCGGGATGAGCCATTTCCGCTTTTGTTCTTCTGTTCCATAGCGGACGAGTACTTCCATGTTGCCGGTATCCGGCGCATTGCAGTTGAACACTTCCGGAGCGATGAGCGAACGGCCCATAATTTCGCAAAGCGGCGCGTATTCGACGTTCGTTAAGCCGGCTCCGTATTCGCTGTCCGGCAAAAACAAGTTCCAGAGCCCTTCTTTTTTCGCTTTTTCCTTCAGCTCTTCGATGATGGGCGGCACCCCTGACCATCTTGACTCTTGGGCGTTCAGCTGCTCCTCATACACCCTTTCGTTCGGATAAATGTACTCTTCCATGAAAGCGCTTAATTTTTTGATCAACTCTTGGACTTTCGGCGAATAGGAAAAGTCCATGTCATCCCCTCCCTGTATACTAACCGGTTAGTATGTGCCCTTTATTTCTACTATACCTCGACCAAAAGAAATATTCAATATTTTTTGATAAATATATCTCACATTCAAAAAAAGAGAGGACGAATCCGCCCCCATGTCACTGTCTGATATAGCGTTTGTACAATGCTTGCGTGCCGCTGTTTTCCTCACCGGCTTGCGCCAGCTCCTCATACATTTGTTTGGCGAGCGCCAGCCCTGGCAGCGGCAAGTTCATCCGCTCGGCTTCCTCAAGCGCAATTTTCATATCTTTAATGAAATGCTTGATGTAAAACCCCGGAGCAAAATCGCCTGACAACATGCGCGGCGCCAAGTTGCTCAGCGACCAGCTGCCCGCCGCCCCTTTGGCGATGCTTTCCAACACTTTGAATGGATCAAGACCAGCCCGCTTCGCATACGCCATGGCCTCGCAAACGCCGATCATATTGGTGGCGATGGCAATTTGGTTGCACATTTTCGTATGCTGGCCGGCTCCAGCTCCTCCTTGCCGCACGATGTTCGTGCCAAGCCGCTCGAGAATCGGCTTGCACGCCAAAAAGACGTCCTCATCACCGCCGACCATAATCGTCAACGTTCCTTCGCGCGCACCGATGTCACCGCCGGACACCGGGGCGTCCAACGCGTGAATCCCTTTTTGCTTGGCTGCTTCATAAATGGACTTTGCAAGCGTCGGCGTTGACGTCGTCATATCGATGACATACGTTCCCGGCCGCGCATTCTCCAAAATGCCGCCTTCGCCGAAATACACTTGCTCGACATCGTGAGGATAGCCGACCATCGTGATGACGACATCCGCCTCCCGCGCCAAATCAGCGACCGTTTCCTTCCAAACCGCCCCTTCCTGAAGCAAGTCTTCCGCCTTTTCTTTTGTGCGTGTATAGACGAGAAGCGGATAGCCCGCCTTCAGCAAATGGCGCGCCATGCTTTTTCCCATGACGCCAAGGCCGATAAACCCGATCGTTTTCAACGCTGTCCTCTCCCTTCTTGTCCGTTTGGCCGCAAGCGCCCAGCGATCTGCCCACCACCTGCGCTTCGCTTAGCAGCGGAGGCTTCTTTCGAAAATCGTTAAATCGCTTTGACCATGCCGCCGTCGACGATCAACGCTTGTCCGGTGACGTACGAGTTCGCTTCGGACAATAGAAAGACGACGACGTTCGCAAATTCTTCCGGCGTCCCGTAGCGGCCGAGCGGAATGGCGCTTTTCATGCGCGCTTCCATTTCCTCTTTTGTAATGCCAAGCTTTTCGGCGTTCACCTTATCTAAAAAGGCGACGCGTTCTGTCGCAATCCGCCCGGGAGCGACGGTGTTGATCAAAATGTTGTCCCGCGCGAATTCCGTCGCCAACGTTTTCGTCAGCCCGACAATCCCGGTGCGAAACGTGTTCGACAAAATCAAGCCCGGAATCGGTTCTTTGATCGATGACGAAGCGATGTTGACAATTTTGCCGCCGTTTTTCTTTAAATATGGCAGCGCTTCACGAATCAGCCGAATGTAGCTCAATAAATTGAGCTCAAACGCATATTGCCAGTCTTCGTCGCTCACCGTTTCAAACGTTCCCGCCGGAGGGCCGCCGGCGTTGTTGACGAGCAAATCGATCGTCCCAAACGTTTCGACCGTTTTGGCGACCAGCTGGCGGATGTCTTCCGCCTTCGTCACATCTGCACGCGTGTAGGCGACGCGTCCCTTATGCAGCCCATTCAACTCCTCGGCTGCTTCCTGCAGCTTTTCTTCGTTCCGGCTCGTGATCATCACGTTCGCTCCTTCGAGCACAAGCGCCCGGGCGACCGCTTTGCCGAGCCCTTGGCTTGAGGCGGCGACCAGCGCCGTTTTTCCGGCTAATCCGTACTCCATTGCCATCCCCCCCCCCGAAAAATAGTCATATCAAGTAAACAATATTCGCGTTTGTTCGCCGTTTTCCTTCTTTTTTCGTTCACGAAAAAAGCGATCCGCTGGGCGAATCACTTTTTTCCTTCCATGAGAGAGCGAAACCGCTTCATTCCTTCCTCGACAGCAAGGGAGTCGACGTGAAACGGGTCGGGGTTGGCCGCCCGCATCGGATCGGCGTCAATCCGTACACCGATTGCCTTGGCGCCGTCGGCAGTTGCATCGTTGATGATGCTTTCGCGGGCGCCGTCGCGGTGAAAGGAATGTGGATGGTCGTTTCGTCCGCGTTCCGGCATCAATGGTTCCCTCCTTTTTGCTTGTAGTGTACCACCGCATCGCGCAATCATGCCTTTTCGGTTCCGAATCGCGCTTTCCTTCAAAAACAGGTGACTGCACTTTTCTTTTTGTTCTTTTCCAAAAAAGGGGCTGACCCAAAAGGCTGTCTGTCTTCAGTATAGACACAAAATATAGTGCGGAAGAAGCGGTCGGTGTATATATAGAAACGAAAGAGGGTGTCCCGATCCTTTTGGGACACC
>NZ_ATCO01000142.1:0-5459 GCF_000422025.1 Geobacillus sp. WSUCF1
GTCGGAAGGAATGAAATCTTTGCAGAAGTGTTGGCGGACGGCAGCCGGGATTTTACCGGCCCTGAACTGGGTGATGACGATGTCGCCGTCATTTTGTACACATCGGGGACGACCGGCAAGCCGAAAGGGGCGATGCTCACTCATCAAAACATATACAGCAATGCCCAAGATACGGCCGATTATTTAGGCATCAATGAAAATGACCGCATCATCGCTGCGCTGCCGATGTTTCATGTGTTTTGCCTGACCGTGGCGCTCAACGCCCCGCTAATGAACGGCGGGACGGTGCTCATTATGCCAAAGTTCAGTCCAGCAAAGTTGTTTCAGCTGGCCCGAGAGGAAAAAGCGACGATTTTTGCCGGCGTGCCGACGATGTACAATTTCCTTTATCAATATGAAGGTGGAAGTGCGGACGATTTGCGGACGCTCCGCCTTTGCATCTCAGGAGGCGCTTCGATGCCGGTCGCCTTGCTTGAAAACTTTGAGAAAAAGTTCAACGTCATCATTTCAGAAGGATATGGGCTTTCGGAGGCGTCCCCTGTCACCTGTTTCAATCCTCTTGATCGGCCGCGCAAGCCTGGTTCGATCGGAACGAACATTAAAAATGTTGAAAATAAGGTCGTCAACGAGTACGGCGAGGAAGTGCCCGTCGGCGAAGTCGGAGAGCTTGTCGTTCGCGGGCCAAACGTTATGAAAGGGTATTACAAAATGCCGGAAGAAACGGCGGCCGCCTTGCGCGACGGCTGGCTGCACACCGGCGATTTGGCGCGCATGGACGAGGAGGGCTATTTCTATATCGTCGACCGAAAGAAAGAGATGATTATCGTCGGCGGCTACAACGTGTATCCGCGCGAAGTCGAAGAAGTGCTGTACAGCCATCCAGATGTCGTGGAAGCCGCCGTGATCGGCGTGCCGGACCCGGACTACGGCGAAGCGGTGCGGGCGTATGTCGTCTCGAAAAATCCGGAGTTGACGGAAGCAGAGCTCATTGCTTACTGCCGTGAGCGGTTGGCAAAATATAAAGTGCCGAGCGCGATTGACTTTTTGGACGAGCTGCCGAAAAATGCGACAGGAAAAATTTTGCGAAGAGCGTTAAAAGAGCGGCTCGCGTCTTCCCATGCTTGATGGTGCTGAATTTTCAGCACCTTTTCTTTTTTTTTGAATAGTATATTGAAAACAAGTAGATAAATTTATATAATTTAACACATAAAAGTTTAAAAGGACTAAACTTCTCTACATAGGGGGATGGGATCATGGGCCAATCGATTCGGCGGTTCGCCGCGGTGTGTGCAGCCGGCTTTTTGTTGCTTGGCGGCTGCGGCGGCGCGAAAGAGACGGGAAGCAGCCAGGGAAGCGGCGGGAAGAGCGGGAAAGAAAAGACGTACAAAATCGGCGTGACGCAAATTGTCGAGCATCCATCGCTCGATGCGGCGCGCAAGGGATTCCAGCAGGCGTTAAAAGACAAAGGGCTGTCCGTTGAGTATGACGTGCAAATCGCCCAAGGCGACCAAAGCAACAACCAAACGATCGCCAATAATTTTGTTTCGGACGGCGTCGACTTGATTTTTGCCAACTCAACGCCAAGCGCGCAGGCGGCGCTCAATGCGACAAAAGACATTCCGATCGTGTTCACGTCGGTGACCGACCCAGTCGGCGCGCAGCTTGTCCAATCGATGGAAAAGCCGGGCGGCAATGTGACGGGAACGACCGATACCCACCCGGAGGCCATTCCAAAAACGGTGCAATTTATTGACAAATATATCAAAGGCAACCGCGTCGGCATGGTATATAACGCCGGCGAACAAAACTCCGTCGCTCAAATCGAACAGGTGAAAAAGGCGATGCAAGGAACGGACTTGCAAATCGTTCCTGCATCAGTATCGACATCAGCAGAGGTGAAGCAGGCGACCGAGTCGCTCGTCGGCAAAGTCGATTGTCTGTACATCATCACCGACAACACGGTCGTCTCGGCGCTCGAGTCGGTGATCCAGGTGGCGAATGAGCACGACATTCCGCTTTTTGTCGGTGAACTCGATTCCGTCAAGCGCGGCGGTTTTGCGGCGTACGGGTTTGACTATTATGACATCGGCTACGAAGCGGGGGAAATGGCGGCGCAAATTTTGCAAGACGGCAAAAAGCCAGCCGATTTGCCGGTGCAATATCCACAAAAATTGAAGCTTGTCATCAATAAAAAAGCAGCGCAAGAAATGGGCATCAAGCTCAATCCAGAATGGGATTCCATTGCGGAATATATTGAATAAGCGGCCGTCCCTCCTTCGATGAAGGAGGGGGCCAAAAAAGCAGGGAAAGTGCGTTTTGGCGCGCAACGTGCCACATGCGCCTTCGGTGTGTTTCCGAAAAGGTAGGTGAAAAGCTGTGTGGACAGCGATGTTCAGTTCCGTCGAAGCCGGCTTGATTTACGCCGTGATGGCGCTCGGCGTCTATCTATCGTTTCGCATTTTGGATTTTCCCGATCTGACGGTTGACGGCAGCTTCGTCACCGGCGCGTCTGTCGCCGCCGTGCTCATTGTCAATGGAGCCAACCCGTTTGCCGCCTCAGCCGCGGCGCTTTTGGCCGGCTTTGCCGCCGGGGTGTTGACTGGGCTTTTGCATACGAAAGGGAAAATCAATCCACTGTTATCCGGCATTTTAATGATGATCGCTTTGTATTCGATCAATTTGCGCATTATGGGCAAATCGAACGTTCCGCTGTTGCAGCAGGAAACGGTCATCACAAAAATCACCGCCGCCTGGCGGCAAGCCGGATTGGATGCGGCGCTCAACCGACTTGTTTCCTTCACCGGCTTTGCGCCGCGGACATGGGCGGTGCTTGTGTCAATGGCGATTGTCGCGCTAATGGTCAAAGGGCTGTTGGATTGGCTGCTGAAAACAGAAGTGGGGATCGCCTTGCGGGCAACTGGAGACAACAAGCCGATGGTGGCGAGCTTTTCCGCCAACACCGATTGGTTGATCGTGTTTGGCCTTGGGCTGTCGAACGCACTTGTGGCGCTTTCCGGAGCGCTCGTCGCCCAGTACGGCGGATTCAGCGACGTCGGGATGGGAATCGGGATGATCGTTATTGGGCTCGCTTCCGTCATCATCGGGGAGGCTTTGTTTGGCGCCCGTTCGGTCGCACGCGCGACGTGGGCGGTCATCGGCGGCGCCATCGTCTATCGCCTCATTTTGGCGCTTGCGTTGCGCGTCGAGTTTTTGGAGACGGGCGATGTGAAATTGATTACTGCGCTCATTGTGATGATGGCGCTCGTCGTGCCCAACACGTTGGCGGCGCAAAAAGAACGGCAGAGGAAAAAGCGGAGGGTGCGGCAGTTGGAGAGGGGGGAAACCGTTGCTGGAGCTGAAACGAATTACAAAAGTGTTTAACGAAGGAACGGCTGACGAGAAAATCGCTTTGCGCGGCATTGATCTGACGCTTGCCCCCGGCGATTTCGTCACCGTCATCGGCAGCAACGGCGCCGGCAAGTCCACGCTCATGAACATCATTTCCGGACGGCTGTCTCCTGATACCGGCGAAGTGTGGATCAACGGCCGCGATGTAACCGCGCTCAAGGAGCATGCGCGCGCCCGCTACATCGGCCGCGTCTTTCAAGACCCGATGGCCGGCACCGCCCCGCATATGACGATTGAGGAAAATTTGGCGCTCGCCTACAACCGGACAAAGCGGCGCACGTTAAGCCTTGGCGTCACGAAGCAAAAGCGCGAGTGGTTTCGGGAGACGCTGCGAACGCTTCATTTAGGGCTTGAAGACCGGCTCGCCGCCAAAGTCGGACTTCTTTCCGGCGGGGAGCGGCAGGCGCTTTCCCTGTTGATGGCGACGTTTACAAAACCGGATGTGCTGTTGCTCGATGAACATACCGCCGCCCTTGATCCGGCGCGGGCGGAGTTGGTCACGGAGTTGACGAAGCAAATTGTTGAGCAGCACCGCCTGACGACGCTCATGGTGACGCACAACATGGAGCAGGCGATTCGCCTTGGCAACCGGTTGATCATGATGGATGGCGGGCAAATCATTTTTGCCGCAGAAGGAAAGGAGAAAGAAGAGCTGACGGTCGAGCGGCTGCTTGAGGCATTCCAACGCATCCGCGGCAGCCAGTTTGCGAGCGACCGCGCCGTGCTCAGCTCATAAAGGAAATGAGGTGTCCTTCTTTGGCTGGGGGACACCTCTTCTGTTCGGCCGGCCGGTCAGATATTTTGGGTTTCTCGCTGCGTCGCTTGTCGGTAGGCGGCTTGCAGCGCCTTCGTCACCGCCCCCGGCGCGCCGCTTCGGATCACCGTTTCGTCGACTTGAATAATCGGGATAATCGCTGACGTCGTGCTCGTTAAAAACAGTTCGTCCGCCTCCCTAAGGTCGTTGGTGGAAAACGCTTCTTCGACAAATGGAATGCCAAGCTCAGCGCAAAACTGCTTCACTTTCGTGCGGACGATGCCGTTTAAAATCCGTGCGGTGGCCGGATGGGTGTACACCGTTTCATTTTTGACAAGGAAAATGTTTGACGAGCTGCCTTCGGTTACGACGCCGTCGCGATGCAAAATCGCTTCAAACGCTCCGCGCTCAACCGCTTCTTGTTTCGCCAATACGTTGGGCAATAAGTTCAAGCTTTTAATGTAACAGTATTCCCAGCGGACATCTTTCGTCAAAATCGTGCGCACCCCATGTGTCATTTCCTCGGTTTTCCGCGCCATCGGCTGGATGTAGGCGTACAAGTTCGGCCGGTTTTCCGCCGGAAACGCATGGTTGCGCGGGAAGCTGCCGCGCGTCATTTGCAAATACAAAATCGCATCTTCCTGCACATCGTTGAGGCGGCGAAGCTCCTCAAGCTGTTCGATGAGCTCTTCGCAGCCAAACGGAACGGATAGGCGAATGGCGGCCGCTGAACGGTACAGCCGGTCAAGATGCTCGCGAAGCCAAACGTATGTTCCTCTATATAAACGGACGACTTCGTAGACGCCATCGCCGAATTGCAAGCCGCGCTCTTCCATCGGATACGTGACTTGTTCATAACGGAAAATGCCGCGGTCGGTTAATACATACGGTTTCACTGACATGGACGTGCACTCCCTTTCTGTTGCCGTCAATCATGAATCAGTTTGATTATATCATAGATTGGCCTCTCTCTGCGTTTGTCTCGTGTTTGGCGTGAGCAGAAACAATGGATGGACGTTCGGGTTGCGAAATGAGACGAATTTTTAGATAATAAAGTTATCAATCTATATAAGTTGTAATAAAGATTTTCCGATTGCTCGATTCTGTTTTCCTTCATACAAGTCAGTTTGATAGAATGCGGCGGGCGCTCTACTGGATGTAAAACAAAGTTTCAACTTATATATATAAGTTGCAATAAAGATTTTCCGATTGTTCGATTCTGTTTTCCTTCATAACAAGTCATTTTGATAGAATGCAGCGGGCGCTCTACTGGATGTAAAACAAAGTTTCAACTTAT
>NZ_ATCO01000143.1:0-517 GCF_000422025.1 Geobacillus sp. WSUCF1
CCCACTTCAAATTTTCGCTATATAAGTTGCAATAAAGATTTTCCGATTGTTCGATTCTGTTTTCCTTCATAACAAGTCATTTTGATAGAATGCAGCGGGCGCTCTACTGGATGTAAAACAAAGTTTCAACTTATATAGAAAATTAAGTGGGGGTAGTTCACCACTCACACCACAAGCATTATTCGATGGCACATTAGGCGAGGCAAAACCGTCAGATGAAAAAGCCAAACAACTGATTGAGCCATTATTGCAGAAAGGGAGCTATTATTTGATCGCAACGGAAGGCAATCATCTCATGGGTTGGATTTTAATCGGAGCAAGCCAAGACCCGCTCACTGAGAAAATATATGGATTTATCTACGAATTGTTTGTGTTAGAAGAATTTAGAGGAAAGGGAATGGCAAGGAAATTAATAGAAGCCGGCATCGAACATTTGAAACAAGATGGATATTCAGAGGTTCGTTTGCGTGTATATGCAGGAAATCAAGCAATGAAACTGTATGAAACACTCGGATTC
>NZ_ATCO01000144.1:0-2155 GCF_000422025.1 Geobacillus sp. WSUCF1
ATCTATATAAGTTGTAATAAAGATTTTCCGATTGCTCGATTCTGTTTTCCTTCATACAAGTCAGTTTGGTAGAATGCGGCGGGCGCTCTACTGGATGTAAAACAAAGTTTCAACTTATATAGGTGCAAGCTTGCAGCTAGTGTGGTGAACAATAATCCCCCAGTTATCACAGTGACGATCTTGATTGGCGATTAGCGCGTCAAATACAGGGATTTGGACAAATTCTTTTTCAAGATGAAATCCAGACAACACTTTTATTACATTCAGAAAATGATAATGTTTTAAATTGCGGCGATCAAAACTCTCTTCAATTGTAAAGAACAAATCGCCACCTTCATAAAATTCCTCATTATATAAGACGAAATTTTCAGATAAAATACCTATTGTTCCATCGTAAACAGCTAAATCGGCCTTCATCATATCTAACCCTATATGTTGGCCGATTTTGGATGCAACAACCTCTGCCCACGCTTCCCCAGTATTTTCCTTAGGAATTTTAAATAGGCTCTTCACCAAAAGTTGTACTTGATTTTTTCTGAACATACTCTATTTACGCTTGTGAGGGAAAATCAACAAATCAGTGATTTTTGCACATCTTTGGGCAGGAAACCGTATTGCTTGTCAAGTACATGTTGTGGTGAAGAGCCTTTAAATAGATACCGACGTTTATTATCTGGATTAATTAACCAAAACTTCTCTCTTGTCCCAGAAGCTTGCCGCTCCTCATCTTTTTTCCAATGACTAACATCATATAACTCCATAAAAGATGATCCTTTTTTTAGTTTTTGGTTTTTGATAGAAACAAGAGAAAAAGTTGATCGCAAGAGAAGCCTGCTAAAATGATGATCATATGCACTGCTGTTTGCCTGTCTCTGATCTCTTTTTATATTATCACAAACAATAATGGTCATGCAAAAACCCGAAGTCCCTTTTCGAACTTCGGGTTCTCCTTTCACACTTCCTCACAATATTCATCGAACAGCGCCTGCAGCTTTTGCACGACAGCGACCGGTTCGTGCCCTTCGATGTCGTGTCGGTGCAGCATGGCGCACAATTTCCCGTCTTTTAACAAGGCGAACGACGGCGAGGATGGCGGCTCGCCGACAAAATATTCGCGCGCGCGGGCGGTTGCTTCTTTGTCTTGGCCGGCAAAGACGGTCACCAAATGGTCCGGGCGCTTGTCGTAGTGAACGGCATGGGCCGCTGCGGGACGGGCGATGCCGCCGGCGCAGCCGCATACGGAGTTGATGAGGACAAGCGTGGTGCCCGGACGGCGGAATGCCGCATCGACGTCTTCCGGCGTGCGCAGCTCTTCAAATCCGGCTTCGACCGCTTCACGCCGCGCTTGTTCGACGATGTCGTGATAGAGCGGAAATTGAAATTGGAACATCTCAACACCTCCTTCGGTTTGCCTTTATCATATCATACTTCGCCGCCGAGGCTCCGTTCGTATGCTTCAATCAGCTCGCGGACGGCGGCGGTGACCGGCTTGGCGCCGGAAATGACGCTGTTCTCGAGCATCGGGAGCTTTTCTTTCACGATCGGGTCGGCGAAAAAGCGCGTTTCGATATATTCTTTGATCATGGCGTGCATCCAGTCTTTTTGCTGCTGGCGGCGGCGGTCAAAAAAGACGCCGGATCGCTTTGTCGTTTCGACAAACGTTTGAATGACGCGCCACATGTCGGCGATCCCTTCGCCCAACAGCGCCGAGCATGTGTATGCTTTCGTCTCCCAGCCGGGCGTGGCCGGGCGGAGGTAATGGAGAAACTGGTTGTATTCGTTTTGCGCCATCCGCGCTTTTTCTTTATTATCGCCGTCCGCCTTGTTGATGACGATGGCGTCGACCAGCTCCATGATGCCGCGCTTCATGCCTTGCAGCTCATCGCCGGCGCCGGTTAAGGCGAGCAGCAGGAAAAAGTCAACCATCCCGCGGACGACAAACTCGCTTTGCCCGACGCCGACCGTCTCGACGAGGATGATGTCATAGCCGGCCGCTTCGCACAGCATCATCGTCTCGCGCGTTTTCCGATGCACGCCGCCAAGCGCCCCACCGGATGGAGATGGACGGATGAAGGCGTGCGGATGGCGGGCAAGCGCCTCCATCCGCGTTTTGTCGCCAAGGATGCTGCCGCCGGTCAATGAGCTTGTCGGGTCG
>NZ_ATCO01000145.1:0-561 GCF_000422025.1 Geobacillus sp. WSUCF1
CCCCTGCAAGAGTAGGTCGTCGCTAGGCAATCTTGTGGAGGATTAGCTCAGCTGGGAGAGCACTTGCCTTACAAGCAAGGGGTCGGCGGTTCGATCCCGTCATCCTCCACCACTTATATTATATCTATATATAAGTACTATGAGCCATTAGCTCAGTAACGAGCGATGCATCTTTGAATTGGCTGCGAGCTGCCTCGACGCATTTGACTTTCTCGAATAAGCTTGTAGAGGAAGAGGCAGGTAGAGCAACGAGCTTTGCATCATTGAGTTTGCTGCGAGTTGTCCCGACGCATCTTGCTTCCTTGAATATACTTGTAGAGGAAGGGACATCACTATCCTAGAAGTGTTATCCAACTCATGAGCCATTAGCTCAGTAGGTAGAGCATCTGACTTTTAATCAGAGGGTCGGAGGTTCGAGTCCTCCATGGCTCACCACAATTGATTTGCGGGTGTGGCGGAATTGGCAGACGCGCTAGATTCAGGGTCTAGTGCCCTTTACGGGCGTGGGGGTTCGAGTCCCTTCACCCGCATGTTGATTCGAGCGGAAGTAGTTCAGCGGTA
>NZ_ATCO01000146.1:0-301 GCF_000422025.1 Geobacillus sp. WSUCF1
GTAGGTCGCTGCTAGGCAATTTCGTGGAGGATTAGCTCAGCTGGGAGAGCACTTGCCTTACAAGCAAGGGGTCGGCGGTTCGATCCCGTCATCCTCCACCATCTTAATATAAAAGCTGACTTACTTTCTCATCATCGCGGGGTGGAGCAACGAGCCTTTGCTTCATCGAATTCGCTTCGAGTTGCCTCGACGCATCGAGCGTCTTTGAATCAGCTTGTAGAGGAAGAGGCAACGAACAACAACACTAAAAGCATTGTGAAAATCAACTTACTTTCTCATCATCGCGGGGTGGAGCAGTCCG
>NZ_ATCO01000147.1:0-875 GCF_000422025.1 Geobacillus sp. WSUCF1
ACGGTTATCTAGTTTTGAAGGAATGAAAAAACTCTTGACAGCTCAGCGCGAATCATTATAATAGTAAATGTCTAAAGAGATGTCATTTCGCAGCAGCTCAGTGACGAGCATTTGCATCATCGGATGAACTGCGAGTTGCCTCGACGCATCCAGCTTCTTTGAATCGGCTGGCAGAGGAAGAGGCAGGACATCTTGTTGGGAGAATTGACCGTCGTTATGATTCCGCAGTAGCTCAGTGGTAGAGCAATCGGCTGTTAACCGATTGGTCGCAGGTTCGAATCCTGCCTGCGGAGCCATCGTGGAGAGCTGTCCGAGTGGTCGAAGGAGCACGATTGGAAATCGTGTAGGCGTGAATAGCGCCTCAAGGGTTCGAATCCCTTGCTCTCCGCCATGATCCATCAGCATGGCCCGTTGGTCAAGTGGTTAAGACACCGCCCTTTCACGGCGGTAACACGGGTTCGAATCCCGTACGGGTCACTTCTTTGTGGAGGATTAGCTCAGCTGGGAGAGCACTTGCCTTACAAGCAAGGGGTCGGCGGTTCGATCCCGTCATCCTCCACCATCTTAATATAAAAGCTGACTTGCTTTCTCATTCATCGCGAGTTGTCCCGACGCATCCAGCATCTTTGAATCAACTTGTAGAGGAAGAGGCAACGGACAACAACACCAAAAGCATTGTGAATATCAACTTACTTTCTTATCATCGCGGGGTGGGGCAACGAGCCTTTGCTTCATCGAATCCGCTTCGAGTTGCCTCGACGCACCGAGCATCTTTGAATCAGCTGGCAGAGGAAGAGGCAATAAATATTTAAACCGATACTCAGTGTATGATCGAAATAAGTTCATTTTCTATCGTCGCGGGGTGGAGCAGTCCG
>NZ_ATCO01000148.1:0-5380 GCF_000422025.1 Geobacillus sp. WSUCF1
GGTGGGGGCTTCTCGGGTAACCCCATCTCATGATGGGAAGTTGACCGAGCGATCCCCGTGTGTCCCACGGTTTTACTAAAATTCACTTTCGACTTTCACTTCGTTTAGAAGTGGGAGACTTCTTTCGGAAAGATGTTAAATCAATTGCGATTTCGGCGCGCGGTCGATGTTCTCAAGCATCAGCCCGGTGCCAAGGGCGACGCAGTCCATCGGATTTTCGGCGATGAACACCGGAAGCTTCAGCTCTTCGGCAAGCAGCAAATCGATGCCATGAAGCAATGCGCCGCCGCCCGTTAAAATGACGCCGCGGTCGATGATGTCCGCCGACAATTCTGGCGGGGTGCGCTCGAGCACGCTTTTGGCGGCTTGTACAATCAAGGACACCGGCTCGCGAAGCGCCCGTTCGATTTCTTCTGAACGAATGGTGATCGTGCGCGGCAATCCGGTGACGAGATCGCGGCCGCGGACGTCGATTTCTTCGGACCGTGCGCCTGGGAATACCGTTGCGACCTTAATCTTGATTTCCTCGGCCGTTCGCTCCCCGATGAGCAGCTTATATTCGCGCTTGATGTAGTTTAAAATCTCCATATCAAACTTGTCCCCGGCCATTTTAATGGAAGAGGCGGTGACGATGTCTCCCATCGAGAGAACCGCGACGTCAGTCGTGCCACCGCCAATATCAACGACCATGTTTCCGCACGGCTGAAAAATGTCCATTCCGGCGCCAATGGCTGCGACTTTCGGCTCTTCCTCCAAGTACACTTTTTTGCCGCCGCTTTTTTCCGCTGCCTCTTTGATCGCTTTCCGTTCCACGGATGTTGTGTTCGTCGGGCAACAAATCAAAATGCGCGGTTTGGCGAAAAAGCCTTTTAGGTCGAGCTTGCTTAAGAAATGCTTCAGCATCGCTTCGGTAATGTCAAAATCCGCGATGACGCCGTCTTTGAGCGGCCGAATGGCAACAATATTCCCAGGAGTACGTCCGACCATTCGTCGTGCTTCTTCGCCGACTGCGAGCACTTTGTTCGTGTGTTTATCGATCGCCACGACGGACGGCTCATTGAGCACGATGCCTTTGCCTTTGACGAAAATGAGGACGTTCGCCGTGCCTAAGTCGATGCCGATGTCTCGTGAAAACATATGACTTGCTCCTCCTTGCCTCTGCCCTAAAATCATTCCTAATTGTTTATTCTACCATATTTGCCTCCCGGAATGATACTGCAAACGGCAGATGGCAAGGAAAAAGTCAGTTGTTTTTCACCGTCTGCTTTTTATACTTTTTCTTCGTTGCTTCCCCGCCGCGCAAATGGCGGATCGATTTATGGTAATCGAGAATTTGTTTGACTTCTTGGGCCAGTTCCGGGTTGATTTCCGGCAGCCGCTCGGTCAAGTCTTTATGCACGGTGCTTTTGGATACGCCAAATTCTTTCGCAATGACGCGAACGGTTTTCCTTGTCTCCACGATATACTTGCCAATCTTGATCGTACGCTCTTTGATGTAATCGTGCACACCACTCGCCCTCCCTAGGTTGGATGTGAGAAGTGAGAAGTGTGAAATGAGACTCGTCTTGCCACTGATGAGCGCCGCTTTCGTTGGATGTCTTAGAAGCGTCTTCATCGCGTCGCTTGCCGGTTGTGAACGATCCCCACCTCAACCACTCTCATTGCTGTTCAATTTGTAACATTTTATTAGACAAATCGGGCATATATACCAGAAATATCAAGGCGGACAACGGTTTTTTCACAATTTTTTTGCGGTTTGTAACGGAGAGAAAATGGGAAACGACTATAATAGAAAAGTCAAAGGAGGAGCGAGAATGGGAAACGGAAAGACGATCGGCATCATTGCGGCGCTCGTGGGAGCAGCAGCGGCGAGTGCGTTGTTCATGTACACAAACAGCAGTGATCAACCGCAGGCGAAAGACGATTTGCTTGGCCCCGCTCCGGCCGGCAAACCAGCGCCCGCGGGCGGAAAAGGCATCATCGCCGGGACGCTGGAGCCGTCGCTCACGTACGAAAAGCAACACGATGCTTACGTGTTTACGTTTACGGTCAAAAACCAAACCGAACGCGTGCAAACGGTGACGTTTACGAGCTCGAAAAAGTATGACTACGTTTTATACCGCGATGGACAAAAGGTGAAGCAGTTCAGCGAAGGGAAGATGTTTGCGCAAATTTATGAGGAACGGCCGTTAAAACAGGGGGAAGAGCTGTCGTTTCAGGAAACGTTCCGCGACCTAGAGCCGGGGACGTATACGCTTGAGTGGTGGCTCGCTGATCCAAACTGGCCGAACGCGCGGGCGAAGGCGACATTTACGGTCGAGTGAAGGCGCTGCCGGTTTGCCTTCGCGGCTGTTGCCGCGCTCGCCATCCGGCGTCTAAATTAGGAAAACGCTCCTGTCCCGAGCGCTTTTTGCGGCCTTTTCCAACAGGAATTTCTGCATCGATGTTCTTTTTTGCCCGCGCTGCCACAAAAAGAGGGATGCTCACCCATGGATGAAGCATCCCGTTGCAGCGCCGAAAAGATTTTCCCTGCATTACGACAAAAAGAAAGCCCCATACACAAGCGCCAAGACGATGACGTACGCTGGGTGGATGCGCCATTTGCCAAACATCAAAAAGGCGCTGGCGGCGATTTCAGCGAATTCTTCATCCGCCATCCAGCGGTATTTCGCCACCACTTCAGCACGCACAAGCGGGATCGAGGACGGCCCGCCCCCGTATCCGAGCATGCCGACGCGGAAAAAAGCAAGAAATAAATGCCATTGGTTCATCGAAGTCATCCCTTTATCGTGAGTCTCACCAAGCGGCGACCGCCCCGTCCGTGCGCGGCTCCGTCCCGGCGGCAAGCACGCCGGTGTCAGGATCGCGCCAAATGATTTGTCCGCGGCCGAACGGACCTCCGTCTAAGGCAAAGCGAATGTCATGCCCTTTGCGTGCGAGCGCTTCGGCGATATGGCGCGGGAAGTGCGGCTCGACGAGCACCGTTTTTCCTTCCATCCACTGCCAGCGGGGAGCATCGAGCGCCGCTTGCGGGTTCAAGTCAAAATCGATGGTGTTCATGATCACTTGCAAATGCCCTTGCGGCTGCATAAATCCGCCCATGACGCCAAACGGGCCGACCGGCGCACCTCCTTTGGTCAAAAAGCCGGGGATGATTGTATGGTACGGCTTTTTCCTTGGCGCCAGCCGTTCGGGTGACGTTCGTCAAAGGCGAAGTTATGGCCGCGGTTGTGCAGAGCAATGCCCGTGCCTGGGACGACGAGGCCTGAGCCAAAGCCCATATAGTTGCTTTGAATGAACGACACCATATTCCCTTCGCCGTCGGCGGCGGCCAAATAGACCGTTCCGCCTTTTGGCGGCGTCCCCGGCTCCGGCGTGAGCGCCTCCGCGCCGATTTGCGCCCGGCGCATCGCGGCAAACGATTCCGACAACAGCTCGTCTGGGCTGCAGTTCATATAGCGGCGGTCGGCGATGTACGCTTTCCCATCGGCAAAGGCAAGCTTCATCGCCTCGATTTGCCGGTGGTGCGTCTCGACATCCGGGACGCTCGGCACGTCAAACCCGTTCATGATGTTGAGCGCCATTAAAGCCACAAGCCCTTGACCGTTCGGCGGAATTTCCCACACCTCATAGCCTCGGTAGGAGACGGAGATCGGCTCGACCCATTCCGGTTCATACTCGGCGAGGTCGTCCGCCGCCAAAAAGCCGCCGTATTGCTTCGAGAAGGCGGCGATTTTTTCCGCCAGCTCGCCGCGGTAAAAGCTTTCCGCTTCCGTTTCGGCAATGGAGCGCAGCGTCGCCGCATGGTCCGGCGAGGCCCACACTTCGCCGATCTTCGGCGCGCGGCCGCCCGGCGCAAACGTCGCAAACCAGGCGGCAAACTCCGGCCCACGAAGCGCTTCTTTGTATGTACGAAACGCCGCAGCCCAATACTTTCCGAGCACTGGCGAAACCGGATAGCCGTTTTCCGCATAGGCGATCGCCGGTGCGAGCGTTTCCACAAGCGGCAGGCGGCCGAAGCGCTTTGACAGCGCCGCCCACGCCGCCGGCGCCCCCGGAACGGTCACCGGAGCGAAGCCGTACTTCGGCATCTCGGTATAGCCGAGCTCTTTGAGCGCTTCAATCGAGATCGATTTCGGCGCATAGCCGCTCGCGTTTAATCCGTACAGCTTCCCGTCCGTCCAAACAAGGGCGAACGCATCGCCGCCGATGCCGTTCGATGTCGGTTCGACAACCGTCAAGCAGGCGGCCGCGGCGATCGCCGCATCGATGGCATTGCCGCCTTTTTTCAACACATCAAGCCCCGCCTGCGCCGCCAGCGGCTGCGACGTTGCGACGACGCCGTTTTTCGCAAACACCGTCATCCGCTGCGATGGGTAGGGGTGGTATAGGTAGTCCATGGCCGCGATCCCCTTTCTTTCGTTAAGCGAGAAATAAAGCGTTTCCATAAACAAAACCGTTTCCGTTTTCATTTATTTTAAAGGAAAGAAGGGAAGATTTCCATTCTGCTCTCTAAAAATATAAAGAATATTCAATCCGCCTATCGTGCTAAACGCTAATGTTCAACTGGCAGTCTATTGTTTTTGGAACTTAAACTAACACCTGAATCCGGGACAGAAGTGTATCAAAAATACCGGAAAACCCAATCGTGCCGAGGTTTCAACTCAATTTCGAATGTTCACCTATTCGGTGAAGAACTCCGAGTGCAGAGTGCAGTATTTTGTTAATTTATCAAGTTTTTTTTGGCGGTTTGAACGCGTCTTTATCATGGATTCAGAGTAACATATTGGAACAGGAAAATGTTCTTGCATGAGGCCATTCTCCTTTGGTATGGCTAGCCCCGCTTTCGTTATGCAGATGACCCGCCAGGCAGACCATTTTGATGTTGGCCCAAGTTTATCTATCATCGAAGGAATGGAACAGGGATTAAAGCAAGGAATACAGAAAGGAATAAGACGAGGGATGAAAAAAGGGCGTCAAAAAAATCGAGGAAGGGAGGCTCGACGTGGCGAAGAAAATGCTGGGGAAAGGGTACGATATCGACGCGATCCACGCACTGACCGGACTGCCGTTTAAAAAGATCGAACGGATGAAGGAACAAACCTTTCTCCGCAACCCTATATTCCCATTGTCGTCGACCCCCAATCGCGCAAAAACCCCTGGGGATCGACGACAATGTTCCTTTGCTTCAAAATCCTACAACCATCAAGTCCGAATATTATTGACAGAATATTTGAAACGTGATACCCTAGAAACAGCCGAAAGGGGAAAAGCTTGATTTAATGCGCATGGTTTGGGTTTTTATCGTACCTATGAGGGATTGAAACTTGCGGAAGGCGCTCGAAACAGACCGGAAGTGAGCGCGTTTTTATCGTACCTA
>NZ_ATCO01000149.1:0-369 GCF_000422025.1 Geobacillus sp. WSUCF1
TCGTACTTCGAAGTGGATCCCTCTGAAACACCGGAAGGAGAATCGCTTCGAAAGCAGGGGTTTTCCAAAGATAAGCGTCCTGATTTGGTTCAAATCGTCATTGGGCTGGCTGTCACCCGGGAAGGAATCCCGATTCGCGCTTGGGTATGGCCTGGCAATACCATGGACATGACGGTCATCAAACAGGTGAAACAAGACTTGATTGGCTGGAAGCTTGGACGTGTGATCAGCGTCATGGACCGCGGCTTTTCCTCTGAAGAGAATTTGCGAATCTTGCAACAGGCCGGGGGACACTACATTGTCGGCGAAAAAATGCGATCCGGCAAAGCCACCGTCGAAGAGGCCCTAAGCCGTCGCGGGCGCTACCAA
>NZ_ATCO01000150.1:0-370 GCF_000422025.1 Geobacillus sp. WSUCF1
TCGTACTTCGAAGTGGATCCATCCGAAACACCAGAAGGAGAATCGCTTCGAAAGCAGGGGTTTTCCAAAGATAAGCGTCCCGATTTGGTCCAAATCGTCATTGGACTGGCCGTTACCCGGGAAGGGGTCCCCATTCGCGCTTGGGTATGGCCTGGCAATACGATGGATATGACGGTCATCAAACAGGTGAAACAAGACTTGATTGGCTGGAAGCTTGGGCGTGTGATCAGCGTGATGGACCGCGGATTTTCGTCTGAAGAGAATTTGCGAATCTTGCAACAGGCCGGGGGACACTACATTGTCGGCGAAAAAATGCGGTCCGGCAAAGCCGCCGTCGAAGAGGCCCTAAACCGTCGCGGGCGCTACCAAC
>NZ_ATCO01000151.1:0-22091 GCF_000422025.1 Geobacillus sp. WSUCF1
CTTGCGCGAAAATCCGCTCTTGAAAAGCAGGCGATTGATAAGCCAACAATACTTTTCCTCCCGCTCCCGCCCAAAGCGGCAGCCGTTCGCCGATTCTCACCATATGACGCAGCGCCTGAAGCCCCTCGCACTGTTCGACGCAAACGCGGGCATCTTGTTCGAGCACATACAAATTCACCGTCTCCCGCGTCTCATCGCGCAGCCGCTCCATCACAGGCCGCGCGATTTCCCGCACTTCCATCGATTTGCCGGCAATATATCCTAAATAGTACAATCCTTGTCCAAGACGGTACTTTAACGTCTCCGGATCTTTGACGACCAAGCGGTTTTGCTCCAGCGTAGCGAGCAAGCGCGTTGTCGTCGATTTAGGAAGCGAAATCTTTTTCGCAATTTCCGTGAGTGATAGCTCTTGTTCCTCAAGGGTAAAACAATACAAGATGTCAATGGCCCGCTGCACCGTACGCAATCCGGCCTCATGCTTTTTTTCTTCCTTCAACTGTTTGTCTCCCCCCTTCCTTACGTTCCATTCAACGGAATTTAATTTCTTTCAGTGGAACCTTACTCCCATTTTAGCATCTTCGGTCACCGCCGTTCAAGCTTTTTTTCGCGTTTCCTTCCTTTTCGGTTTCAACAAGGGAAAGGACGGCGAAGCCTCTTTTATATTCACACATGCTGCTATGGCCCGTCTTCCTGTCCGTCCATTGGTTGAACGGATTGCATAAACAGTTCAAATTTTTCAACAAGTTATGGACAAACGAGAGCGAACTTTGTTATAATCCATTCAAGAATTCCATTTATAGAAAATGAGTTACACATAATGGAACAAAGAAAGGGGATGATCAGCGAACATTGGGGAATCGATCATTTCATGGGATGATGAAACATCGAAACGCGATGTCCATTGAAAGGGAACTCGCTATTTTTTCTCTCTAACACTGTATGCGTTTTCCCGCATCAACACAAGGATGGTGAACAAAGATGAAGCACAAACGACGTTGGGCGATTGCGTTTTTGATCGCGTTAGGCGTCATTATCAACTATTTCGACCGCATCAACATGTCCGTCGGCATTCAGCCGCTGGCGAAAGAGTTCGGCCTCACGCCCGGACAGCTCGGCATTTTGCTGTCTGCGTTTGCTTGGTCTTATGCCATTTTGCAAATCCCGGCCGGCGTGATTCTCGATAAAATCGGCGTCAAATGGGTGACGCGCATCGGGACGATCATTTGGACAATCGCGTGTTTCTTGACCGCTATCGCCAGCGGCCAAGGCCTTGTCATGTTATCACGCGTCTTGTTGGGCATCGGGGAGGCGCCGTATTTCCCGTCAGCCGCCAAAGCAGTCGGGCAATGGTTCCCGCGCCATGAGCGGGCGACCGCGATTGCTCTTTACGACGCCCAGTCGAAGCTGTCAAACGCCATCGGCACCCCGATCATCGCCTGGATCATCACCGAGTGGGGATGGCGGGCTGGGTTCTATACGACGGCAGTGCTCAGCTTCATTTACGCCATCCTGTTCTGGGCGACATACCGCGACCCACATGAAGACAAACGGTTGTCGAAAGAAGAGTACAACTACATCGTCCAAGGCGGAGCGCAAAAATCAGACGAAACTTCAGGAAACGTTTGGGAGACAATTCGATATTTGCTGACGAAGAAAAAAGTATGGGCGACATTGATCGGGTTTGCTGCGTATGGCTACTCGTGGTTTTTGTTTCTTACGTGGCTTCCCGGCTATTTGGCGACGGAAATGCACATGTCGGTGCTGAAATCAGGCTGGTACGCCTCGATTCCGTGGATCGTCGGCACGATTTCGGAGATCGCGATCGGCGGATGGCTCGTCGATCGGCTTATCAACAAAGGAGGCCATTCAACGCGCGTACGAAAAACGTTTTTGGTCATCGGCATGCTGCTTGGGCTGTCCGTCATCGGCGCCGCTTTCACGACAAACCCAAACATCGCGATCCTTTGCATTTCGATTGCGCTCGGCGGCCTAGTCATCACGTCCTCGATTGCCTACAGCATTCCGACATTTATTGCACCGCCAGGCACGGTCGGGACGTTGACCGGCCTGTTGACGTTCGGCAACAACTCGATGGCGATTGTCGCCCCGATCGTGACGGGATTCATCGTTCAAGCGACCGGCTCGTTCATGTACGCGTTTCTCGTCGCGGCGCTCATTTTGCTCGCCGGCATTTTCAGCTATTTGTTCCTGCTGACCGATTTAGAGCCGATCGAACCGATGGCTCGGCCGGACACAACGCAAAACGCAAGCATCGGACATATAAAAGTGCGATAGCGAAAGAGAAGCGCCTTCGTCCAACGCGGCGAAGGCGCCTTTCTATGCTGCGGATGTGCGGTGAATCAAGCCTTCACTCCTCCTCAACGCAACACCATCCGTTTAATGACCCGCAAACCACCCAAGCGGCACGGTCACAAGAGACGGGAAGAAAATCAACAACAGCAACAGAAGCGTCTCGACCAGCAAAAACGGCCAAACTCCTTTCATAATGTCTTCCATGTTGATTTTCGCCACCCCGCAGGCGACGTTCAGCACTGTGCCGACCGGCGGCGTGAGCAGCCCGATGCAGTTGTTTAAAATAAACAATACCCCGAAGTACACCGGATCAATGCCTGCTTTTTCAATAATCGGCATCAGCACCGGCGTTAAAATGAGCACCGTCGGCGTCAAATCCATTGCCGTCCCGACCAACAGCACCAAGGCGTTAATGGCCAAAAGCAGCGCCAACGGATGATCGATAAACGGCGCGAGCACATCTGTCACGATCGCCGGAATGTTGGCGACCGTAATGAGCCAGGCCGACACCATGGCGGCGGCCACCAAAAACATGACGACGCTTGTCGTTTTCGCCGCGGCCACGAGCACGTGAAACAAGTCTTTCACCTTCAGCTCACGGTAAATGCACAAGCCGACAATCAACGCGTAAAACGCGGCCACCACCGCTGCCTCGGTCGGCGTAAACACTCCTCCGCGCAGCCCGCCGACGATGATCACCGGCAGCAGCAGCGCCCAAAACGCCTCGCGGGTCGCCCGCCAAATTTCTTTTGCCGATTGGCGCGGGAGCACCTCGACTTGATCCTTGCGCGTCACCCACCACCAACAGATGGCCAGTGAAATGCCAAGCAAAATCCCGGGAACAATGCCGGCCATAAACAGCTTTGTGATCGACACGCCGCTTGTGACCCCGAAAATGATCATCGGAATGCTCGGCGGGATGATCGGGGCGATGATGCCGCCGGCAGCGATAAGGCCGGCTGACCGGTTGCGGTTGTACCCGGCTTTGACCATCATCGGGATGAGAATGGCTCCAAGCGCCGCTGTATCGGCCACCGCCGACCCCGACAACCCGGCGAACAACACGCTCGCGATGATCGCCACATACCCGAGCCCGCCGCGGATATGGCCGACAAGCGCCATCGCAAAGCGGATGATCCGCTTCGAAATGCCCCCGGCGTTCATGAGCTCCCCGGCGAGCATAAAGAACGGAATCGCCATCAGCGGAAAGCTGTCTGCGCCGCTGATCAAGTTTTGCGCGATGATTTGCGTATCAAAAATGTCCAAATAAAACATCAAGGCGACGCCGCTGACCAAGAGCGCAAACGCGATCGGCATCCCGAGCGCCATGACCCCTAACAGCGACCCGATAAAGACGACTAACGCCATTTACCGCTCACCTCCAGCGGCGCCTTGCGTTCGCCCGTGCGCCCATTCTGCCGCTTCGTGCTCGACGGGAGCGGCCGCCATGATTTCTTCTTCCGATTCTTTCATTTTCGTCAGCTCCTCAATCGCCCCGGGGCGAAACAGCGCCTGATACAAATGGTACAAAATAATGAGGCCCATGCCGATGCTCACGACAAGCCCGGTCCCGTAAATGAACGCCATCGGCAGACCGGTGGCCGGGGCTTTGCTTTCCAATCCGCTCATCGTCATCTTCCAGCTTCCATCCAACAGCAAATAGAGAACGTACAGCACGATCGCATTGCTGATGACAAACACGACGCGCTTGGCGCCGGTCGGCAGCTTCCGCACCAATGTATCGACGCCTAGATGGTCATGGTCTTTCAAAGCACCGACCGCGCCTAAAAACGACATCCAAATGAACAGAAAGCGCGACATTTCTTCCGACCACGTGATGCCGGAGTTAAATGCGTAGCGGAGCACGACGTTGCCGAATACAAGAATGGACATAAACGCGAGGCAGAACGCCATTAAGGCGTTCAGCGCCTTCTCCAGTACGGCTCCGATCCTTTTCATCGCTGTCCCCTCCAAGTCTGCAAGAATGGAAGAACTCTTAAGGGGTGGACTCCCCTTAAGAGCCGGCTTTGCCATTCGGTTATTTTCCTGCGTTAACCAATTCGTTCACGAGATCTTGGCCGAATTTCGGCGCGTATTTTTGATAGATGGGCTGCACTTTTTCGACAAATTTTTGCCTCTCCTCCGGAGAGAGTTCGGTAATGACCATGCCTTGCTGTTTCAAATAGTCGAACATTTTCTCATCTTCTTCTTGGTTGAGCTTGCGCTGATAGTCTCTCGCTTCTTCCGCGGCTTTTTTGATGATGTCTTTTTCCTTGTCCGTCAACGTGTCCCAAAACTTTTTGCTGATGAGCAACGGACTTGCGTTGTAGACGTGGCCGGTTTTCGTCAAATATTTTTGCACTTCGTAAAACTTATTGATCGCCACATTCCCGACCGGGTTTTCTTGGCCGTCGACCACGTGCTGCTCCAAAGCGGTAAACAGCTCCGTAAATGCCATCGGCACCGGTGTGGCGCCCAACTCTTTCCACAAATCAATATGAAGGTCATTTTCCAACGTCCGAATTTTCAACCCTTTAATGTCGTCGACGCTCTTGACTTCCCGCTTATTGTTCGTCAAATGGCGGAAGCCGTTTTCCCAATAGTTCAAGCCGATCACGCCGACAGACGGCAAATCGTTGAGCAAATCTTGGCCGATTTTCCCATCCAGCACTTTGTAAGCGGTTTCTCGATCTTTGAATAAAAACGGCAAGTCTAGCACCCCGATGCGCGGAGCGAATGAAGCGATCGGACCGGTCGACATCGTCGATCCTTGAATCGTACCCATCTTCAGCGCTTCAAACACGGCTACGTCTCCCCCGAGCTGTCCATCCGGATACACTTCCACTTTGATCGAGCCGTTTGTTTCTTTTTCCACGATGTCCGCGAATTTGTACAATCCTTTCGTCAGCGAACGATCCTTCGATGTCGCAACGGCCATTTTCATCACTTTCGGTTCGACCTTCTTCGCCGCTCCGCCCCCTTGCGGTTCAGATTTCGATGAGCACCCCGCAATTACGAACAGGCAGGCCAACAACAACACCAACATCTTTTTCATTCCGTTTTCCCCCTTCTTTCCTCCATAGTGCAATGGTTGATGCAGCCGAACGGATCGACCGGCTGGCATCGTTGTATGTTGAACCCGCATTCCCGTTTGGCCGCACGCCATTCTGTTCTCTCTCGACAGCGTCCGGTCATGCGGGAAACAACCAAATGAACAAACCATTTATTTCTAACAATAGAATTAATATATAAAATTTTCTGATAATTAAGAATGTCCATAAGGCAGCCTCCCGTATCGGAAGCGCTGCCATATTTCTCTGTTGACTAGTCACGCCGATAGATCGCTTTGCGTTGCAATATGACGGGCAAAATAGTCTTTTGCCGACTGCAGGCAGCGGCGTGCATGTTCTTCGTAGCCGAGCTCCTTGACACGTTTGATGTTTGGTAACTCGATCGAGCAAGGAACTTCTGGAATGCGACGGACAATGCCGGCAATGTCGATCCCACCTTCGCCGATGTACAGCCGCCCTTCGCGGAGAATTCTCGTCATCTCTTCTTTTGACGCCGGAATCTCGCCCGGCGCGTCGCAAAGATGGAGAAAATGGAACCACTCCCGCGGCACGGCTTCCAACGCTTCTGGCGAATCGCCGGCGCGATGAAAATGGTGCAAATCAATCATAACGCCAGCATTGTCTTTCTTTACCGTCTTTAACACATCGACGACTCCTGCCAAATTCGTCACCGCCGCAATCGGCACATACTCCAAATCGACCGTCAATCCATATGGCTTCGCCAGTTCGCACAGCTCGGCAAACTGTTCAATGTAAGCGCTTCGGTCGGCCGTCCAAATGCTGCTTAAGACGTGGCGGCCGCCCAGTTCAGCCGCCACTTCCAAAGCGGGTTCATACCGTTTTGGATCCGTATCAGCGTCAATGCGGGCCAGTTCGATATCCAGCAGCTTGACGCCGGTGTCCCGCAACGCCGCTTTCGTCTCACGCAACAGCTGTGGATTTTCCGCCAACGCATAGTTCGGTTCTCCCGGAAGCCCCATGTAGATGATCCGGAAACTGACGTAATCATACCCTGCCCGGGCGGCAATGTGCGCCATCTCCGGCGGCGGACAGCCGAGCACGGTCAAATGGGCCAAGGAAAACGTTCTAGCCATATCTTCCCCCTCCCCCCGATCTTGAAGGTTTCTCCTTACCGCTCTACGGCCACATGGTGAACACGTTTACCTGGGGAATAGATGTCCATAATATTCCAGTGGCCGGACGTCGGCGTCGGGACGTTGATCATTTCCACATCGATGACAAACGGTTTGTTCGCTTGGATGGCTCGCTCGAGCGCCGGTTTAAACTCTTCCGCCGAGCGGATTTTCACTCCTTCAACGCCGTATGCCCGGGCAATGGCTGCATAATCCGGCGAATACGGCTTACCGTCCTTTTGGAAAACCGTCCCGTGCGTCGTGCCAAAATGCGCCTTCTCGAGCCCGGCGATCGTGCCAAAGGCGTAGTTGTTCATAATGACCCAAACAACGGCGATATTTTCCTCGGCGGCTGTCGCCAACACCGCCGGGTTTTGGCCAAATCCGCCATCTCCAACGAGCGACACGACGACGCGGTCCGGGCAGGCGATTTTCGCCCCGAGCGCGGCCGGAGCGCCAAAGCCCATCGTCGCATAACCGCCTGGCGTCAAAATCGTTCCTGCACCATACGCTGGGAACTGTTGGCCGACCCCGTTTTTGTTCCAGCCGACATCGGTCGTGATGATCGCATCTTTCGGCAGCACTTCCCTCACCTCATGCAAAATGCGTTCCGGACGCATCGGATAGCTGTCGTCTTGAATGTGCGGCGCGTTTTGCCGCCGGAATTCCTCCTTATAGTTAGCGATGCGTTCTTTCAGCGCCTCGTCCGTCCGCCCTTGCGGCACGGTTTGTTTCGCCACGCGGTTCAACACGGTAAGCGCTTGCTTGACATCGGCGACGATGCCGAGTTCCGTTGGATAGTTGCGCCCGATTTCGTTCGGGTCGATGTCAATATGAATGAGCTTCGTTTCCGGAATGTTGAACGTGTACTCCGGCTCCCATGAACTGCAATCAGCTTCGGAAAATCTCGTTCCCAATGCCAAAATGACATCGGCGTTGCGGCACATGTCATTGACGAATTTCGTCCCCCAGAATCCGCTCATGCCCAGTGTCAGCGGATGGTCATCCGGCAGCGCCCCTTTGCCCATCAGCGTGTGCGCAACGGGGAGATCGAAATGTTCGACAAACGTTTTCAATTCTTCCGCCGCATCCGCCAGCATAATGCCGCCGCCGACGTACACAAGCGGGCGTTCCGCCTGCATCAGCTTCTCAATGATGTGTTTCGCGGTTTCATCGTCAATCGACGGCTTATGCAGCGTTTTCGTATGCCGCTTTTGCTTTTCAAACAGCGCCACATCCACTTCTTTGGAGAAAATGTCCATCGGCACGGAAACAAGCACCGGCCCTGGGCGGCCGCTCTCCGCCAGCTGGAACGCTTTTTCCAAAATTTCCGGGAACAAATCCGGCCGGTCGACCCGCCATGCCCGCTTCACAAACGGGCGGTAAATTTCATATTGCGACGCATCAGCGTGCAAGTTGATCTCCTGGTGCGGATGCTTTCCGTAATAATGACTCGGCACATCACCGGCGATGACGACCATCGGAATGGAGTCGAGCGCCGCATTGGCGACGCCTGTCGCCGCATTCGTCAGCCCCGGGCCAACGTGGCAGAGAACGACAGCCGTTTCCTTTTTCGCCCGCGCATAGCCGTCAGCCATATGCGCGGCGATTTGTTCGTGGCGGACGTTGACGAACTTGATTGAACTATGCTCCAAAGCCGCCAACACTGCGATGTTCGTATGGCCGCAAAGCCCAAAAATATGCGTAACGCCGCGGTCTTCCAAATACCGGACTAACTGTTCGGCTACTGGTTTTTTCATCGCTCTTCCTCCTCCTTGAAACGTAACACGACTTTGCCCGCATTGCCGGATGACGCCAGTTCATACGCCTGCTCATAGTCGCGGACCGGAAAAATGCGGGAAATGACCCGTTCGATCGGATGCGGCATCGTCCGCAAATAATGAATCGCTTGCAAATAGTCATCCGGGAAGCGGTAGATGATGGAACCATGCACGGTCACTTCGTTGCGGACAAGACGCACCACCGGAAACGTCGCTTCATTCGCCAGACCGATCAACACAAGATGCCCCCCTGGAGCGACAAGCTCCGCCGCCTGTTCGACCGCTTCGCGCGCACCGGCCGCCTCGATGACAACATCAAACGTTTCACCCGACAGCGCATCAGGCGCAAGCGTGCGGATGTCGGCCATCGCTTTCACCGTCTCAAGCTTCAACGGATTCACATCGACCGCCGTCACATCCGCTCCGAAATGGCGGGCGAGGACGGCCGCCATCATCCCTTCATTGCCACATCCGATCACCGCTACCCGCATGGCGGGCTCGATCCGCACTTTGCTCAAAGCATGCACGACGACAGCAAACGGTTCGACAAGCACCGCCTTTTCATCCGAGAGATCATCAGGAACAGGAAGCACATACTTGGACGAGATGATGAATTCATGCGAAAATCCGCCGTCCGTGTTGATGCCGAGTGATTGTTTATGTCGGCAGATGTTCGTCAACCCTTTTTGGCACAAATCGCACGCGCCGCAATACGTGTTCGGCAGCACAACGACTCGCGTTCCAATGTCATAGGCGGCTTGTTCGCCTTTTTCGACAATGACGCCGACTAATTCATGCCCGGCGCGAACGGGATAGTTCGCGTGCGGAAGTTTTCCTTTCAGCACCCCAAGATCCGATCCGCAAATCCCCCCGTAAATGAGCTTGATCTTCACCTCATCCCCTTGTGGGGAACGGACGGCCTCGAGGCGCCGCAGTTCTAATTCATTCGGCTTCGCCACATAAAGCGCTAACATGTTGCCACCACCCATCATCACTGTGGAAACTGCCATACAATCATCTTCATTTCCGTCATTTCTTCAATCGCATAACGCGGGCCTTCGCGGCCGATGCCGCTGTTTTTCACACCGCCGTACGGCCAATGATCCAACCGGAAATTCGAGGTGCCGTTCACAACGACCCCGCCGACATCAAGCGCCTCCGCCACTTGATGGACGATGTCCATCCGGTTCGTAAACAGCCCAGCTTGCAGGCCAAAGGCAGAATCGTTCGTCTCTGCAATCGCTTCGTCAATCGTCCGGTACGGGATGACGCTGACGACCGGGCCGAATACTTCTTCACAAACGACTTTGCTTCGCTTCGGCGGGTTGAAGAGCACCGTCGGCTCCACCGTCGCCCCACGCCGTTTTCCGCCGCACACCAGCGTCGCGCCGGAAGCGATGGCTTCATCAATCCAGTTCATCACCCGATCCGCCGCCCGCTCATCGACCATGCAGCCGACATCCGTATCGGGCAAGAGCGGGTCGCCGACTTTCAACGCCTCGACTTCCCGTTTGAGCAAGTCGGTGAACGGTTCAACGACCGACTCATGTACGTAAATGCGCTGGACGGAAATGCAGCTTTGCCCGGAATTGCTGTAGCCGGTTTTCGCGCAAAGCGCGGCCGCCCGTTTCAAATCGGCGTCTTCATGGACGATCGTCGCCGCATTGCCGCCGAGCTCCAGCAGCACTTTTTTCATGCCGGCCAACGCGCAAATGTTGCGGCTCGCCACCACGCCGCCGGTAAACGAAATGACGTTGACGCGATCGTCTTTCACGATTTGCTGCCCAACCTCGGCACCGCCAAGCACCATGTTGATGGCACGCGGTGGAAGCCCGGCCTCTAGCAGCAACTTCAACAGTTCTGTCGCAATCAGCGGCGTCTGCGGCGCCGGTTTTAACACAACGGTGTTGCCCGCCGCAAACGCGGGTCCGACTTTATGGCAAATCAAATTGAGCGGGGCGTTGAACGGCGTAATCGCCGCCACGACGCCGACCGGCACGCGAAACGTCACTGCCACCGCTTTCGTCCCGCGCGCCGAGGCGTCGCCCGGGATCGTTTCCCCAAACAGACGCTTCGCTTCTTCAGCTGACTGCTCAAGCGTTTCAATGGAGCGGGACACTTCATCCAACGTGTTTTTCAGCGGCTTTCCAAGCTCTTCCGAAATCCAGCGGGCAAACGTTTCTTTCCGCTCCTCCAGCAGCATCGACGCCCTTTTTAAGATGCGCGCTCGCTCATAGGACGGAATTCTCGCGATCTCTTTTTTTGCTTCAAACGCACAGGCGAGCGCCCTGTCCACATCTTCCGGCGTCGCCAGCTGCTGTTCGCCGATCACTTCCCCGGTATACGGGTTTTTCACCGGCTCCGCCGCACGCGGTTCTTCGATCCATGTCCCGTTAATATACAGCTGTGCTTTTCTCATCTTGATCACCTACTTTTCCAAATGACGTTTGGCTGGTCCGGTATAGCGGACTAAATCATCGCGGTTCGGGCACGGTCCTTTGATCAGCACGCCGTTTTGCCACTCTTCAAACGCATGGGCGACAATGCCCATCCCGCGCGACAGAGCGAACACACCTTTCGCCGCCGCCGCCGGCACGCCGAGCTCGCACTGGATCGCCGCCGCCACCCCGTCGATGTTCATCGTCATCCGCTTCCCTTTCGTCTTCTCCAAATGGGAACGATACGCTTCCGCGATCGCTAAATACCGTCCACTGATCTCCCCTTCTTCCACAAGCTCGCCCGCCAGCGCATACAGCCGTCTGACGCGCGGGTCGTCATCATGAAGCTGATGGCCAAATCCCGGCAGCTTCCGCCCTTCACGGCGAAACTGTTCAAACCGCTCGCCGATCACATCGGCCATCGCACCTTCCCCGCCGCGGATTTCGATTTGCTCATTTGTCTCGTAAAACAGCGCCATCGCCTTCTCCACCGCTCCCCCGTGCACATCACCAAGCACGTTGATGCCCGTCGCCACACACGAGTTGAACGAAATGCCGCATGTCGCCGCCATGCGGGCCGCCGCAATCGACGGGGCGCGCGGGCCGTGATCCGCCCCGGCGACAAGGACGCTTTCCCATAACTTCGCCTTTTTCTCGCTCAATATCTCCCCGCATAATAAGAGGTACAACATTTGCGTGTACGACACATTGCCGATTAATTCCTCAATCGGATATCCGCGAATGAGAATTTCATTTTTGCGGACGTCGCTGATCGACGTCTCCCACCACGCCCCTCCATCGGCGTACATATCGAGCGCACTTCGCTGCTTCATCCGAGTCGATCCCCCTTTGCCGCTCTTTGTAGATCGATCTAAAAGAATGGAATTTTAGTAGATCGATCTAAAACAAAAGAATGAAGATTAGATTGATCTAAAAACCTCCAGAACAAATCTTCTTTGTTTCCATTTTTAAGCAGACGATCCCGAGCGCACCAACTAGGCACGCCTATTTATTAGATCGATCTAAAAAAGAAATGACAAACAATTCAATCGATTCGATCTCATTATATCGTTCCGCCGAAAACGCTGTCAACCTAAAAATCTTCTTTCTTTGAAAAAAAAGAAGGAAACGACCCCACAACGCCATAGATATCAGCCGAAAAACAGCCGCTCCGCCAACAGCGCAATGCCGATTCCTACGGCCATATAACCGAGCGCAAACGGAACATTCCTCCTGCCGATCCGATACGGATTGTCCCCCAGCTCCTCCGCCAGCAAAGAAACAGAAATATTGTACGGGCTGTACATGACCGTCGCCAAACTGCAACAAATGAGCACAATCGACAACGGCACCGCCGGAACAAGCAGCCGCACCGGCTCAAGCAGCGGCATGAGCAGCGTCAAGCTCACCAGCGGGTGAAATCCGACAAGCGACGTCGTGAAAAAATAAGCGGCAATCATCGCATACAGCCAGACGGAATGTTCCGCCCCGACGCGAAACCAGCCTCCAAGCCCAGCGAGCAGCGGAGACCGGGCCAGCATCTCGACAAACAACCCGGCTCCTAAAAACATGAAAAAGTAGTTTCCCAATCCCTCTGTCCGCTCTTTCCAATGGCAGAGCGCCATCACCGCATACCGCTTCACCCGGCGCACAAGCAGCGCCCATCCGAAACAAAACGGGACAAGCAATAAGACGATCGAAAACAAAAATCCTTTGCCAAGCCAACGCTGAACGAGCGACACGAGCACCGTAAACACGACGAGCACCACTAGCAGCTGGGCGGCCTTTTTCCCGATCGAAACCGCTGATTCCCGCCCCGCTTCCTCGCCGTTGTCCAATGGGATGGATCGGTACGAAACAGCGGCCGTTCCCCAGTCGATCATCGCCATCGTAAAAGCCAGAAGCAGCAAAAACAGCGCCACTTCATAATAGTGCACACCGGTGAAATCAATCGTCGTGCTGATCATCACTTCCATCGGGCTCCACGTCAAACAAAGCGCATACGCCCGCAGCAAATTCCGAACATAAAACGACTCGGCCTTCCGTCCTCCTACATTTCGCAGCGCGGTGCGCAACGATTTGACAAGAAGCGGAATTGTGGCAATGTTCAAAAACAACCCAAGCAAATGACAAACGCTGAAACTGCGGCGGTACAGCGACGAAACGCCCCCGACGTTCCGCTTCAGCCATTCGCTCAAACTCTGATCATACCGCCCGACGCGAATAAGCGTATTCATGAACGGAAGCACAAAAAACAGCGCCAACAGCCCCAACACCCGTTCAAAATGCAGGACAAACGTCGGCCATGCATCGCCATAGAACAAAAACAATCCAACACCAAATGCAAAAAACAGAGCTCCCGACACCTGGTACACCCCGCGGGCGAAAAACGCGGACACAATAAACGCTGACAGCGCTGCAGCTCCCATAGCATAGTGAACGGGGGCCGTCTCGACAAACTGGGCCACCATATACAGCGCCACCGCCGCTGTATACACCGGCACCCGCCACATTCCAATCCAGTCTTGAATGCGATCGTGCGTCATTGTTCTCCCCTTTCGTTGCCATACGTTGAGATGATGATGCGACTGTTGTCCATAAGCGGCGAAAACGATTCCCCTCTCCGACAGCACACATTCACGTTTCAGCAGACGGGGCAAGCACCGGAAACCTGAGCCTCTCTACATCCAAAGCGATGTGGTGAACGTCCAATCGAAAAAAACGGGTGCCGCTACACCCGTTTCGCAAGCAGCCGCTCAAGCCCCGCCGCCACCCCATCTTCTTCGTGGGAGGACGTCACCATGTCGCAGATGGCTTTCAGCTCCGGTTCGGCATTGTCCATCGCCACGCGATAGCCTGCGACCTTAAACATCGACAAATCGTTATGGCTGTCGCCAAAGGCGACCGTGTCGCGCACATCGATGCCGTAATGGGCGGCGAGCTGTTTGAGCGCCTCGCCTTTTGTCGCCCGTTCGTTGTTCATCTCAATATTGTGCGGGTGCGACGAGGTGACCGTGACACCACGGAGCGCGGCGAATCGCGACGCTGCATCACGCAGCCGCTCGCGGTCGAGGGCGAAAATCAGCAGCTTATACATCACCGTCTGCGGGTCGTCCCACACCGTGCGGATGTCATCAACATACATCACCCGCGCCTGCTGGAACTGCTTGTTCACGAGCCACTTCACCTCTGGCGCCGCATCGGCCATCCCGGAAGCGAGCGCCTCCCATTGGGCGCGGTTGTGCAGGCCGACATAGACCGCATCGCCCGTGTACGTCTCGCAATACAAATCGGACTGTTCGCGCACCCACTCAAGCGTCGGACGGACGATTGTCCGCTCGAGCGGCGCCTCGCTGATGACCGTGCCGTCTTCGAGCGAAACGACCGCGCCGTTTAAGCTGGCGATCGGGCAGATAATGCCCGCCTCGCGAAGCGGGGCGAGCGCGTCTTTGCGCGCCCTCCCTGTCACGACGGCGACGATGTGGCCCTGCGCCTGCGCTGCAGTGATGGCCGCCCGGTTTCGTTCACTGATTTTTCCTTCCCCGTTTAATAGCGTTCCGTCCATATCGAGTGCAATCAACATCTCTGATCCCTCTTTCTTTCGTCATGCCAAAAGCGGCTGGAAAAACGGTGTTCCGACAGAAGCAGGGGCTAGTGGAAAGTTGGAAATGTCCGCCCTCTTCTCTCCGCACGTCAGCGCCTGCCCCCATCATCTCCTGTTCGGCATCACGATCGGCTTCTTCTTAGAATTCCGGTGAAAAACAGTTGCCACGCGCAAATCAGCGGCATTTCACCAAAAAAGAAGACTGATTTCGCAAGGTTTTCTAATTAAGAAACAACCGGAACTAACAGTGTTTTCTACTAAATCACTAGACCTTTAGATCGCAAACTGTTCAAACAATTCCCTCACTTCATCGGAACGAGGGGTTGGGCCTGTGCTCATATTCACACCCAACTCGCGCAAAAGCGGGGCCAGCAGCGGACCGTGTTCCTTCGTGACGCGCACATGGCTCGGTACACGCCCGAGCGCGCGAGCAAATTCAAGAAAACTTTGTTGCAGCGTCTTCGCCTCCAGCTGGCCGCGAAACACTTGGTGATGCAAAATGACTCCGCTCGCTGCATCGGCAGCCAGCGCCAGCAGCGGAAAATACGGGCGCTCCCAGCGTCGCTCCTGAATCGGCTTGTTCACATAAGCGATCGAAAACTCCGCAAACAGCGGGGCGCGATCGAGCGCCTTGACCTTTTCCAACTCGTCCGTTCCGATTTCAAGCACCGGTGTTTCCTTTTTCTTCGCCTTCGGGCGCGACACCCAGCCGTCGCGCCAATGAAGCCCGTCTTCTCTCCGTTCGGCAATCCGGGCAAACAATCGGTTGCCGCGAGCGGACAAAGCTAGGGACAGCTCGCCATCGCGCAGCCGCTCGGCGACAACGACCGCTTGTTCCAATGCCATAGCCGCCCATGCCGCTTCCTGTTCCGAAAGAAACCATGGATAATATCCAGGGGCAAAACTGCGGAACATCGGCAACAGCTGTTTTCCACTCACAGGAATGTGATACTTCCGCAACATCGCTTTATCGTCTCTTTCCAAGTCGTTTCGGGGCGCGAACGACACGAGCAATGCGCGCTCTTTAAACACAGCGTCTTTTGGATGCAACGTTCCAGATAAAATATCTTGCAAGCATGCATACCCTTCCTCACCGATGTAAATGACAAGGCCGTACTCCTGGCCAAGCGCCCCGATCACCGTACAATACAACGATTCCCCATCAGGAGTCACCACGGCAAAAATTTGATCATCGTCCATCCATGTCCACGGGGCCAAGTCCCTGTAGGCGAGCGCTTGATCGAACAGCGTTTTCCATACATCCTGTTCCACTTCTTCGACTCTGCCTTTGCTTGCGGCTCGTTTCGTTTTTTTCGCCTCACCTTCTTCCTTCACCACTTTTCGTTGAAACGGGGCGAGCGCCACATTCACGTTCGCCGTCAGCTCCGCTGTGCTCATCTCTTCCTCTATGGCTTGCACTTCTCCCCAGCTGTCCTCTTTCAAACCCACTCGCACGGCCTTGATACAGCACGGATACAACGCGTCGGGAACTGGATCGACGATCTTTTCCAAAACGATGTCATGCTCCCACATATCTCCAAAATCATACACGTATTGGGCGCGGTCGCCTTCTTCGACAAACCATTGCCCAATCCTTTCCTCCCGCTCATCGTAATCGGCGCCGTCCCATCCAGCCGCTTCGTTGCCGATTTCAATGCCCAGCCGCGCCGTTCCGCCGACCTTTGTCATGTAAAACGTATGCAAATGTTGGTCCATCCAGCCGAATGCGGCTTGCAACACGCGATGCAGCTCGGCGAACGTCATCTCCCCCGGCACAAGCAACCGACGCCAAATGGGAGGGCGCGTATGCTTCAATTGCACTTTGAGTTGATAAATCATTCTCTTCTTCCTTTCTCATTGGCTTGTCTTGTCCTCTATTATAACAGATCAACGGAAACATGATGAAATCTTCCCTCTTTTCGTAGTATAATAGATGAAAAAATTCTCAATGAAAGCGAAGGGGTGTGCATGTGGATCGTGTATGCTTTGCTGGCGGCGGTGTTTGCGGCGCTGACATCGGTGCTGGCGAAAATCGGCATTGAAAACGTCAATTCCCATCTCGCGACCGCTATTCGCACCGTTGTCGTGCTCGTGCTCGCATGGATGATCGTCTGGATGACAGGGGCTCATCACGGCCTAAAAACCATTTCGACGAAAAGCTGGTGGTTTTTATGCTTATCCGGAGCGGCGACCGGATTGTCATGGCTTTGTTTCTACAAAGCGATCCAAATCGGCGATGTCTCGCGCGTATCAGCCATTGACAAATCAAGCTTGGTGCTGACGATTTTGTTTGCGGCGATGTTTCTCGGCGAACCGCTGTCCGCGAAAGTGGTGATCGGGGTGCTGCTCATTACCATCGGGACATTGATCATGATGTTTTAGCCAGCCGCCTGCTCAAGCGTCTAGCCTGTTCTTCTGGAAGCATTGCCATCATGCCCAAATTTGGTATTTTTCCATCAAGCCTATAGACAGGACGATCCAAAAGATGTTACAATAATTCTTATAGTGACCAAGAGCTTTTCTCGCCCCTCCACATCATTTCGGCATAGAGGACAGCTTTTGGGATCACCTTATGAAATAAGGTCTTCGTTGCGACCAAGAGTGTGTGAATGGCCTCGCCGCTGCTTGTCAAACGGAGAGTAGTTTGAAAGGAGATCACTGAATGAATGATTTTCACCCGTTCGGCTGGTACGCGGCGAAAATAGCCCCGCATTTGCCGAAAAAAGCGTTTCAACCTGTGAAGTCCCGCTTGTTTGGAGGTCTGGCTTATGTAGGGCTCGTCATCGCCGGCATCCTCGCTGTATCACTTTTTCATCTTCACCCGGTATGGAACCTCCTCATCTCTGTTGTGCTTGGTTTCAGTTTTGCCGCGTTAGGATTTTTAGGACATGAAATTTTGCACGGCACCGTCGTCCGTACACCTTGGCTGCGCGATCTTCTCGGCGCAATCGCCTTTTGGCCGCTTTGCACCGGTCCGAAGTTGTGGAGAAAATGGCATAACGCCAGCCACCATGTGCATACCCAGCATGAAGAAAAAGACCCGGACGCGTGGCCAAGCATGGAGAAATTAGCGAAAAGCCGCCTGCTCTCTTGGGTATACCGCATCCCGTTTCCGATTCGCGCGTTTTTCTCGTTTAGTTCCTTGTCGGTGATGTTTACCCTTCATTCGGTGCGGATGCTGTTTTACTTTTTCCACGACTTTCGCTGGAAAAACCGCGCGGTTGTCCTATTTCAATTTTTCTTGCCTTGGGCGACATGGCTCGGGCTGTTATGGCTTGTCGGCTGGGAAAAATGGCTGTTCGCCTTTTTGCTTCCGCTGCTCGTCGCCAACACGATCGTCATGAGCTATATCGCAACCAACCATCGTCTCAATCCGTTAGTGCCGGTCAACGATCCGTTGGCGAACAGTTTGTCGGTCACCGTGCCAAAGTGGGTGGATATCCTCCACTTCCACTTTTCGCACCATACTGAACATCATCTCTTTCCTGCGATGAGCTCGAAGTACTACCCGCTCGTGAAAAAACACATCAAACAAATGTGGCCCGACCGCTACCACGAAATGCCGATGGGAAAAGCGTTGGCCGCCCTTTGGAAAACGCCGCGCGTCTACTACGAGCACAACGAGCTCATCGAGCCGAAGCAAGGCCATGTGTACGGCACGCTCGGCAATGGTCTCAACCCCGACCGGATTGTGCATCGCGAGCTGGAAACGGAAAAACAGCCGCGCGCAGCCAAAAAACGGGCAAAAACAAAAAAAGCGGCGGGGCAAGGGAATTTGTAGAAAGGATGGGCTTTGCGGCCGTCCGCCTCCTATGTGGATCAAATAGCGGCGAAGAGGGGAAAAGAGCGCTTTTCTTTCGGCAAACCTGCGTTTCCGTTTATATGTGCACAACCAAAAGGTGCCCCGTCTGTGGGACACCTTTTTCCTTATCATAAAATATCCACCCAAATTTTCACCGCCGTCGCCAAAATCAACACGGCAAGGATGACTTGCAGCACTTTCGTGTTTAGTTTTTGCCCCGCTTTCGCCCCTAGCGGAGAGGCAAGCAAGCTCGCGACGACCATGATGAGCGCCGGAATGTAATCGACTTGGCCGGTGGCGATTTTCCCGAACGTAGAGCCAATGGAGGAAATGAACGTAATGGCCAAAGACGTGGCGATCGTCATTCGCGTCGGGATTTTCAGGACCACGAGCATGACTGGCACAAGCAAAAACGCCCCCGCCGCCCCGACGATACCGGACCCGACGCCGATGAGGAACGCCAAGGCGGCCGCCACCCCTTTGTTGAACGTCACTTGGTCAAGCGGAATGTCATCGATCCCTTTTTTCGGCACAAACATCATGATGGCCGCCAATGCCGCCAAGATGCCGTAAACGACGTTAATCGTTCCCTCGCTCATCAGCTTCGAGCCATAGCCGCCGACAAAACTGCCAACAAGAATGCTCACGCCCATATAGAGAATGAGCGATTTGTTCAAATAGCCGCTTTTTCGATACGCCCACACGCCGCCGATCGTGGCGAAAAACACTTGCACCGCGGTGATTCCCGACACTTCATGGGCGCTGAACGCCGCCAGCCCAAACAACGGCGGAAGATACAGAAGCATCGGATATTTAATAATCGATCCGCCGATCCCCACCATCCCAGAAATAAACGAACCGACAAAACCGATGAAAAAGATGACAATGAGAAACGCGAGCGAAACATCCATCGATCATTCCTCCCTTTTCGTTTCAAAAGGGACGGGGCACGCCCCCGCCCCCCTGTCAATCTGTGCCGCTTCTTTAGGCATGGGCATGATGCAGCGCGCAGCGGTTCGGGCCGATCTCAAGCTCCCGCTCTGTTTCGATATCCACGGTTTTGAGCCCGCGGTTGATGGCGACAATGTCTTCAAAGTTCGGCGGGGTTTCCGTCTTGGCGCTTTGGATGACGAGGTCGATGAATTCGTCTTTCGGTTTGTTTTGCATCATCTCATTGCGGGCGCGGATGCGGCCCAACGTATCGCCGACATACCCCTCCGCGTTGATTTCTTCATCCAAGTTCGCGTAGTGAGCCGGCAAGACGATCACATCATCCGCCATGGCCGCGACTTTTTCGTACACGGTGTCATACAAATCCGCCGCCCATTCCGCCACTTTGCCGCCAAGGTCCGGCCGCCCGAGACCGCCGACAAAAATCGTGTCACCCGAGAACAGCCATTTGCCGTTGACAAAGAACGAGACGCTGCCTGGCGTATGCCCCGGTGTTTTCACTGCCAACACTTCCAAATGAACGTTTTCGAAGTCGATCGTTTCATGTTGCTCGAGCGGCTCGAAATCAAACACCGCTCCCTCGCTTTTCATCAAGTAGTACGTTGCCCCCGTTCGTTCGGCCAGCGCCTTGCCGCCGGAAAGATGGTCGGCATGCAAGTGCGAGTCCACGATATGCGTGATCGTTACCCCTTCTTGTTGGGCGGCTTGTTCGTACACATCGATAAACCGCAACGGATCGACGACAAGCGCTTCGCTTCCGGAGATGACCATATACGACAGGCATCCTTTGCCGACGCGGATGAATTGGTAAATTTTCAACTGATCATCTTCATATACTTTGGCTTGATGGAGATGCTCGCTCCACGCCTGCATCCCGCCAGCGAGCGTATAAACGTTGTCAAACCCGGCTTCCGTCAGCTGTTCGGCGACAAACGCCGCCGATCCTCCCTTCGCGCACACGACGACGATGTCTTTGTCTTTCGGAAGACGGTCGACAATCGAGTCAACCCCATCAATCAATTCAAAATACGGCACGTTCAAATAGTCAAAGTTTTTCCCTTCGATTTTCCAATCGCGAAAATCGCTTTCGTTGCGGACGTCCAAGATGAACAGCGATTCTTTGTTGAACACCTTTTCCGTCATTTGTTGCACGGTCATTTCTTTCACCATATTACCATACCCCCTAATGTATATTTGATTGTTAAAAAAGGCCGCTCATTACGATTGAGCGGAATCAAGCGGCCCGTTCCATTGCGACATGCCGGGAACGACGTTGCGCACACGGTCAAATCCTTTTTCGGCCAGCTTTTGCGCAGCCAAATCGCTCCGCGTCCCTGTGCGGCACACGACATAAATCGTTTTGTCTTTCGGAAGTTCGGCCATCCGATTTTCAAGCTCCCCAAGCGGAATCGAAACGGCGCCCGGAATATGGCCAAACGCATACTCCGCCGGTTCGCGGACATCCAAGACAAACGAATCAGGATCGTGAAGTTTTTCTTGCAATTGTTCATTCGATACGACATGAGGGAATGCCGTTTCTTTGCGTGTTTCACTTTCCGCTGACTTGCGGATATAATGTTTCAAAACCCCATTTTCTTCAATTGTTCCTACATATTGATGCCCTGTGCTTTCCGCCCATGCTTTGATATCGGCTTTGGATCCCTTATCCGTCGCCTGCACTTCCAGCACTTGGCCTGGCTGCAGCTCATTGATGGCTTTTTTCGTGCGGACGATCGGCATCGGGCAGGACAATCCTTTCGCGTCTACCGTCATATCGACTTTAATCATTGGCAGATTCCCTCCTTGATGGTTTATTCGATCGGCCCTTTCCAGGCCAGCATGCCGCCTGTCATGTTGACTACGCGGTAACCGCGGCTGTCAAGAAACTCCGCGGCACGGCCGCTGCGGCCGCCGGAACGGCAGACGAGAATGTATTCCTCATTTTTGTCCAATTCATGCATGCGAAACTCGATCAAACCGAGCGGAATGTTGACCGCTCCTGGAATTTTGCCTGCAGCGACTTCCTCCGGCTCGCGCACGTCGATAATATGAAGAGATTCTCCTGCACGAAGACGTTCCTCCACTTCTTTAGGCGTGATCGTTTTCATCCTCATCCTCCTCTACTGCCAGGCGTTTAAGCCGCCTTTGACGTTCGTTACGTGCTGAAATCCCATTTTCTTTAACAATTTGCTCGCTTTTTGGCTTCGCATCCCGCTTTGGCAAATGACAATCACTTCTTTTTCTTTGGATAGTTCGTGAACGCGTGCTGTCAATTCGTGCAGCGGGATATTCCGAAACCCTGGCAGATGGTAAGACTGAAACTCCATCGGGGTGCGCACATCAATATACTGTACCCCGGGTTCTTTCAACCGGCGCTTCAATTCCGCTGTTGTGATCATTCGCACCCCTTTCGGCGGGATGAAGCGGCTGGCAAAAAACCAAACAAGCAAAACAAACAGGATGATGTTGATGATGGTTTGCGACATATGATTCCCTCGTTAAATAAATAAGTTCACGTTCCCTTCCGACGCATCAGCCAAATACGCGGCGACGCCAGCAAACTCAACGCCGTCGATCAATTCCTCCGGCTTCAGCCCAAGCAAATCGACTGTCATTTGGCAAGCGACGAGTTTCACGCCTTGCTCTTTCGCCATCTCGATCAACTGCGGAAGCGGCATGGCGTTATGTTTTTTGATCACCTTTTTGATCAACTTCGGGCCGATGCCGGCAAAATTCATGCGCGACAGCCCCATGCGGTCCGCGCCGCGCGGCATCATCTTCGCGAACATCTTTTCAAGAAACCCTTTTTGCACTGGAACCGACGCCTCTTTCCGCAAGGCGTTCAGCCCCCAGAACGTATGAAAGATCGTCACGTCATGGTCGTAGGCAGCGGCGCCGTTGGCGATGATGTAAGCCGCCATCGCCTTGTCATAGTCGCCGCTGAACAAAATGATCGTCGTCTTTTTCTTCGGCTGTGTCATCTGGCTGCCTCCTCTCT
>NZ_ATCO01000152.1:0-11931 GCF_000422025.1 Geobacillus sp. WSUCF1
TTTTTCCTCGTGGTCGAAGAAGAAGCCATTGATGAAATGAGCCATGAAAACAACGGATCGCTCATGCTTAAAGCGGGCCAGCAGCTTGACGAAGCGGTCGCTGTAGCGAAGCAATACGCCAAGCGCCATCGGGATACGCTCGTCCTCGTGCTCGCCGACCATGAATGCGGCGGCTTGACGATCGAAACGCCGGGCGGCGCCGATGAGTCGGGAGACGGCAAGACGATTTCCGGCGAAGACGGCCCGTTTGCCATCGCTGGTTCTTCGCAAACGTTCGCCCTCGACTGGACGACAACGGGCCACACCGCCGCCGATGTGCCGCTGACCGCCATGGGCCCGGGGGCGGAGCGGTTCACCGGCGTGTACGAGAATACACGCATTCATGATATTCTTGAAGAATTATTGTTTGGAAAAAGCAAAAGATAACGCATCCGTGTTTCGGTCGTTGTCCTTCATCGATCTCCGATTCCCCGCGAACGAATCGTTTGCGGGGAATCGGTTTTGATTCATTGACCTGGATTGCCCAAAGACAAGTGAAAAAATGGTTTTTCATCATCAAAAAGACGTTTCATCAAGAATGCGCAAGACACGCTCAATGAACGCTTCGCCATCCTCGAATTCAATATACCGTAAACGATTATCATGCAAAAAGACTTCAACTTTTTTAAAGGTTTCCTTGTCGGCTTGGGCGACGACTGTTCGCAAATCAACCAACTCTCTCCGCAATGCGTTGACCAAACATTTCGGTTCATAATCGCGAAAATCGCGAATCCGACCATCAAACTCATCATCGATCGATTGGTTATAGTAGCCATCGATAAAGTATCGCAATGTCTTGAATCTCTCTTCCACTCTTGCCCTCGCCATTCTAGTCTCCTCCCCTGGCTCAACAAATCGCAATCTCTTTTCTCCCCCCCCCCCGATCAGAAATCAAGCCCGTTTTTCATTGCCGCTCATCACCGCCCCACGCGATAGCCAAGCCACGCCAGCCACACGCCACACGAATACGTAGCCGCCAAATAAACGACCACCTTCGCCCATTGGCGCTGCTGCATCATTTGCACGCTTTCCCATTTCAACGTCGAAAACGTCGTGAACGCGCCCATGAAGCCGGTGCCGACAAGCAGCTTCGTCGCATCGGCGGCGCCGCTTCCGGCGAGCCAGCCAAGCAAAAAGGACCCAAGCAAGTTGACAATGAGCGTCCCTATGGGAAAACGCGGCGAACGCCGAGCCGCCCAGCGGCTGACGGCATAACGGCAGATGGCGCCAAAAAAACCCCCCATCATCACCAATAGCGGTGCGGTCATCATGCTATTTCCTCCTTTCGCTTTGGATGGGCGGCAACATATCCCGCCCATGCGGCGGCTAGGCCGCCGAACAGGCTGGCGGCGATATACACGGCCGCCATGCCAAAGCGCCCTTGTTCCATCCATTCCACACATTCGACGCTGAGCGTCGAAAACGTCGTATACGAGCCGATGAACCCGGTCGTCGCCGCTGTTTTCAGCCACGGCGGCCAAGACGGGCGGCGGGTGAACACCACCGTAAGCCAGCTGAGCAAAAACGAGCCGGTCCAGTTCACCAAAAGCGTTCCGAGCGGAACCCCTCCCAACCAGGCAGCGGGCACGACAAGACCAACGACATAGCGGACAAGCGCGCCGATCATGCCGGCTGCGCCGACGGCGAGATAGACCAATAACCATCCCTCCTTCGTAAAATAAACAGACTCCTGCCGCTTTTCATTTGCAGCAGGAGTCATCAGCCGGAAGCCGGCGGTTATGGCGAACTCCATCGCCTATAACGTTTTCTTGTTTGTTATTTTACCATATGTCCCCTTCCCATGTGAAGGACAGCAAACAGGCGGCATTTTGCCAAAAAAGAAGGCTGATTGTGCTAGGCTTCTCTAGTTGAGAAAAGACAGGATTCAGCGGTATTTTTACTCGCCCACCAGTCTTCTAGCGGGCGCGGCGAAATCCGTGCTCTTCGAACATTTGCAACGCTGGACCGCTTGTCAAATACGAGTAAAACTGTTGCGCCTCCTTGAGATGTTTGCTCGTCTTGACGACACCAAGCGGATAGACGATCGGGTCGTGCATGCCGCTTGGCACTGCAGCGACGATATTGACGTTCTCCGAGGCGAGCGCGTCCGTCCGGTACACAAATCCGGCGTCGACGTTGCCGGTTTCCACATACGTCAACACTTGGCGAACGTCTTTCGCGTACACGAGCTTCGGTGCCACCTTCTCCCACAGCCCCGCCTTCTCCAATGTTTGTTTCGCGTACATACCGGCCGGCACCGATTCGGGGATGCCGATGGCGATCCGTTTGGCGCGGATGATGTCATCGAGCGACTGAACCGCTCCTTCCCCTTGTTTTGGCGCAATGAGGACGAGTTCGTTCGCCAGCACTGTTTTTTCGTGTTTGGAATCGATCAACCCTTCTGCTTTCAATTTTTCAAACGGCACAGCGGCCGCCGAAAAGAAAAGATCGACCGGCGCCCCTTCGGAAATTTGCTTTTGCAACGCGCCCGACGCACCGAAATTGTATTGGATGCGGATGTTCGGATGCTTTCGTTCAAACGCCGTTTTCGCTTCTTCCAGCGCTTCTTGCAGACTGGCGGCGGCGGAGACGGTGAGCTCCACTTTATCCGCCGGTTTCGTTTGCCCCTTCCCCTCTTTTGAGCCGCTGTCGCAGCCATACAAGCCGAACAGCAAGAGCAATGCGGCAAGCCATGCGATTTTTCGCATCTGTCTCCCCCTTATCTTTTTATATGTAATGATATCTAATTATAAATAATAATAAGTAGTTAGGAAAGAAAAATTTTTCCCCATGCGTTCTTTGCGCTACAATGAAAGAAAGGAGGATGGCATGATGACGGAGCCGCAGTCATACACGATTGAAGAAATCGCTTCCTTATTAAAAGTGTCCAAACTAACGGTGTACGATTTAGTGAAAAAAGGGAAGCTGCCCGCCTTTCGCGTCGGGCGGCAAATGCGGATTACCGCGGATGATCTTCGCCGGTACATCGACGGGCAAAAAGGGGAGACAAGTCCCGTTTCTTCCGCCGTTTCACGGCCGGTCGAAGCCGCCGTTCGCCCCATCATCATCAGCGGCCAAGATGCGGCGCTCGATTTGCTTGGCGTCCATCTGGAAAAAAACGGCCCTTATCAATCGCTCCGCACCTACACGAGCAGCCTCAATGGGCTGATCGCCCTGTATAAAGGGCAATGCGACATCGTCAGCGTGCATTTGTTTGACGGGCAGACAGGCGAGTACAACCGTCCGTATGTGGAAAAGCTGTTGACAGGCCATGCGTACATCATGGTGAACGTCATGCGCCGGCCGATTGGATTTTATGTGTCAAAAGGCAATCCTCGCAGCATTCAAACGTGGCACGACTTAGGAAGGAGCGACGTCGTGATCGTCAATCGGGAGAAAGGGGCCGGGGCGCGCGTCCTGTTAGATGAACAGCTGCGCCTGCATGGATTGTCGCCGTCCGCCATTCGCGGCTATGAACGCGAGGAAACAAGCCATTTGAGCGTCGCCTCCGCGGTGGCGTCAGGTCTCGCCGATGTCGGCATCGGCACGGAAAAGGTGGCGCGAATGGCCGGCGTCGAGTTCATTCCGCTAATGAACGAACAGTATGATGTCGTCATGCTGCGGACGCCGGAGAATGAATCGCTCATCGCTTCCGTGCTCGACGTGCTCCGCTCCGATTCGTTCCGCGCCGAACTCGAAGCGCTCGGCGGGTACGATGTGTCGCAAACCGGGCGCATTATGGCTGAACGCGGCTGACAGGGCATCCGCCTTTGTTGGCATCCTTCGTTTTCTGAATCCGTTTGGAAACGAGCTCTCATCAAAAAAAGCTGTTCCAAAAGCGAATCGCTTTCGGAACAGCTTTTCGTTTTACCCGCGCAGCACGGCGCCAAATTGTTTCTCGACTGCGGCGAGCACCTGCTCGTGGACGGCGGCGACTTCTTCATCCGTGAGCGTCCGCTCCGGATCGTAGTAGCGGAGCGAGAAGGCGAGCGATTTTTTCCCGGCCGGCAGGCGGTCGCCTTTGTAGACGTCAAAGAGGGAGACGTCTTTGACGAGCGGTTTCCCGGCTTCGGCAATCGCCTGCTTCAAGGCGCCGGCTTCGACCATTTCGTCAACGACCAAGGCGATGTCGCGCACGACCGACGGGAAGCGCGGAATCGGCTCGTAGCGGATCGCTTCGCTTTCGGCGTTCAACAGATCGGTCAAGGCGAGCTCGAACACGTACGTTTCTTTTAAATCGTACTCTTTTTGCACGGCCGGATGGAGCTGGCCGACAAAGCCGATCACCTTGCCGTCAAGCGCAATCTCCGCCGTCCGTCCCGGATGCAAATCGGCGCGCTTGGCCGGTTTGTATTCGATGCGGGCGGCAAGTCCAAGCAAGTCAAACAGGCCATCCAAAATCCCTTTGGCAACGTAAAAATCAACGGCCTTTTTCTCGCCTTGCCACAAATGGGCGTGCCATAAGCCGGTGAGAACGCCGGCGAGGCGCTCTTTTTCCGCTGGTTGGACGCCTTCTCCTTTGGACAAGTAGACAGAGCCGATTTCGTACAAGGCGACGTTCTCGACTTGGCGGGCGCGGTTGTAGCTCGCCGCTTCAAGCAGATGCGGAATTAAGCTTTGCCGCAAAACGCTCCGCTCTTCGCTCATCGGCAGCGCCAAGCGGACCAATTCGGCCGTCTCAAGCGCAAAGCGCGCCGCTTTGTCCGGGCTCGTGAGCGAATACGTGATGGCTTGGAACAAGCCCGCCCCTTCCAAATAGCGGCGGACGCGGCGGCGCTTCGCCTGATGCGGCGTGAGTCCGCCCGGCTTCGCCTCCGCCACCGGCAGCGTCGCCGGCAGACGGTCGTAGCCATACAGGCGCGCCACTTCCTCGATGATGTCTTCTTCAATCGCAATGTCGCGCCGACGCGACGGGACATCGATCGTAAACGTTCCGTTGTCTTCTGTGAACGGAAATTGCAAATTCGAAAGAATCACGGCCACTTCCTCTTTCGACATCGCCGTGCCGAGGACACCGTTGATGCGTTCGAGCGTGACCGTCACCGCCACCGGCTCCTCACGCCACACGCTCGCTTCCACGACGCCGCCGACGACCTCGCCGCCGGCGTATTCGGCCATCAGGGCGGCGGCGCGCTCGAGCGCTTCTTTCGTCCGCGCCGGATCGATGCCTTTTTCAAACCGAGTGCTCGCTTCGCTGCGCAGCCCGTGGTCTTTTACCGCCTGGCGGATGACCGGGCTTGTAAAGTACGCCGCTTCAATAAACACGGTTTTCGTGTCATCGTGCACTTCCGAATTCGCCCCGCCCATCACCCCGGCTAAGGCGACCGGCTCGCGGCCGTTCGTGATGACAAGGTGGTCTTCGGTCAGCTTCCGTTCGACATCATCGAGCGTGACAATCGTTTCGCCTGCCTTTGCGCGGCGGACGACAATTTCCTGCGAACCGAGGCGGTCGTAGTCAAACGCATGAAGCGGTTGGCCGTACTCAAGCAAAATGTAGTTCGTAATGTCGACGACGTTGTTGTGCGGGCGAATGCCGGCTGCCATCAAGCGCGCTTGCATCCAAAGCGGCGACGGGCCGATCCGGACGTTTTTCACGATCCGCCCGGCGTACAGCGGGTTGTCTTCCGGCGCCTCGACGCGGACGGAAATGTATTCATGGACATGTTCGCTGTTTTCCTTGACCGCCGCTTTCGGCAGCTTTACTTCACGTCCGAGAATGGCCGCGACTTCATAGGCGACGCCGATCATGCTTAAACAGTCGGCGCGGTTGGGCGTCAAAGACAGTTCGAGCACTTCATCGTGCAAGCCGAGCCATTCCAGTGCATCGGCGCCGACCGGCGCATCGCTTGGAAAGACGAAAATGCCGTCTGCATACTCTTTCGGCACGACTTTCGTTTCGACGCCGAGCTCTTGGAGCGAACAAATCATTCCGTTCGATTCTTCCCCGCGCAGCTTCGCCCGTTTGATTTTGAAATTGCCCGGCAGCACCGCCCCGACTTTGGCGACGGCGACTTTTTGCCCTTTGGCGACGTTCGGGGCGCCGCAAATGATTTGCACCGGCTCGCCTTCGCCAAGGTCAACGAGGCATTTCCGCAGTTTATCCGCGTTCGGGTGCGGCTCGCACTCGAGCACATGGCCGATGACGACGCCGTTCATCCCGCGGTCGAGCGCCTCAACCCGCTCGACTTCAATGCCGCTTTTCGTGATGCGATCAGCGAGTTCCGCGGCGGTGACCCCCGTCAAATCGACGTACTCGCTCAGCCAACGGTAAGACACGAGCATGGAAAACCCCTCCTTTTTCTGTTACACACGCAAAAATTGCCGCAAGAAACGTAGATCGTTTTGATAGAAATGACGGATGTCGTCAATGCCGTACTTCAGCATCGCGATCCGCTCCGGCCCCATGCCGAACGCAAAGCCGGTGTACGTTTTCGAATCAAAGCCGGCCATCTCAAGCACGTTCGGATGCACCATGCCGGCGCCTAAAATTTCGATCCAGCCGGTGCCTTTGCAGACGCCGCAGCCCCGCCCTTCGCATCGGAAGCAGGACACATCGACTTCGACCGACGGCTCGGTGAACGGGAAAAAGCTCGGCCGGAAGCGGATGTCGCGCCCTTCCCCGAACAGCTTGCGGGCAAATTCGCGCAGCGTCCCTTTCAAATCGCTCATCCGGATGTTCCGATCCACAACCAATCCTTCAATTTGCGTAAACTGGTGCGAATGCGTCGCATCGTCCGTATCGCGGCGGTACACTTTGCCCGGACAAATAATTTTCACCGGGCCGCGCCCGCGGTGTTTTTCCATCGTCCGCGCCTGCATCGGCGATGTGTGGGTGCGAAGCAAAATCTCCTCCGTGATGTAAAACGAATCTTGCATATCGCGGGCCGGGTGCCTTTCGGCAAATTGAGCGCCTCAAAGTTGTAATAGTCGGTCTCGACTTCCGGCCCTTCGGCGACCGTATAGCCCATGCCGATAAACAAATCTTCAATTTCTTCAATGACGCGCGTCAGCGGATGGGGATTGCCAAGACTCACAGGTCGTCCCGGCAGCGTCACATCGATCGCTTCGGCGGCCAGCTTCCGCTCGACTTCCTCCTGTTCCAGTTTCGCTTGTTTCGCCTCGAGCGCCTGCTGAATCGCCGCTCTCACTTCATTGGCCAGCGCGCCGAGTTTCGGGCGCTCTTCCGGCGGCAATGCCCCCATGCCGCGCAGCACTTCGGTGATCGGCCCTTTTTTGCCCAAGTAAGCGACGCGCACGTCATTCAGTGCTTTGACGTCTTTCGCCTCATCGATTCGGCGAAGCGCTTCTTGCTTCAGCTCGTACAGCCGTTCTTTCACTTGAGTCCCTCCTCTATCCAAAATAAAAAACCCGCCCCCCCGGTAAGGACGAGTTGTTGCTCGCGGTACCACCCTTGTTAACAGCCGAAATGCGCTGTTCGCTTCATTGCGATAACGGCCGAAAGCCGGAACACCTTTACATCCCCTTTTGGGATGGTCCCGGTGTCAACTCGGGAGGTGAACTTCACTTGCGTCAGCCATAAAAACGCTCCCAGTCTCCGGCGTTTTCTCCCTGGATGGCGAGCAGCAAGCTACTTTTCTCCGTCATCGTTGTTGTCCGTATGGGAAATTGTCGCTATTCATTATACGCAAATGAGTGGGCAAAGGCAAGGTCAGGCCGAAATTTCTTTGCGCAGCTCATCGTTTACCGCACCGCCTGCAAGGAATAAAGCAAAATTCCGGCCGCGACGGCGACATTCAGCGACTCGGCTTGGCCGTAAATCGGGATGTACACGTTCTCTGTCGTTAGGCGCAGCAGGTCGGGTCGGACGCCGCTTCCTTCATTGCCGACGAGCAAGGCGAAGGAAGACGAAGGCGGAACGGTGCGGTAATCGACGGCATTCTCCAAGGCCGTTCCGTACACCGGAATGCCCTGCTCCTTGAAACGCGCGATCCATTGCACCAAATCGCCTTTGACAACCGGAAGATGAAACAGCGACCCTTGCGTCGCCCGCACGACTTTCGGATTGTACACATCGGCGCACCCTTCGCCAAGGATGACAGCATCGATCCCGGCGGCATCGGCGGTGCGAATCATCGTCCCGAGATTGCCCGGGTCTTGCACGGCGTCAATGAGCAAGGCGGTCTTCACACCTTCAAGCTCGGCTGGCAACTTTCGGCACACCGCGGCGATGCCTTGCGGCGTCTCCGTGCTGCTGATCGCCTTCATCACCGCTTCGGTCACGATCACAACCGGGACGCTGACGTCCCAGCCGGGCGGGATGGCTGTCCGCTCGTCCACCATCAGCTCAACAAGCGGCGCGTTGCTTTTTACAGCCTCTTCGACAAGATGAAACCCTTCAAGCAAAAACAATCCGGTCTCATCGCGCCCTTTTTTGGTCAGCAGCTTTTTCCATTGTTTGACGCGCGCATTTTTCGGCGATTCGATCCGCTTCACCGTTTCGTCCCCCAATGTTTGGCGATAAACTCGTCGCGCCCGGACGCGGCGCGGTCTTGTTTGTAATGCTCCGGATTTTTCTTATGGTAGTTTTGATGATACTCTTCCGCCGGGTAAAACGTCGTCGCCGGCAAAATTTTCGTTACAATCGGCTTCGAGAAGCGCCCGCTTTCCTCGAGCGCCCGCTTTGACTGCTCGGCGAGCTGGCGCTGTTTTTCGTTATGGTAAAAAATCGCCGTCCGGTATTGCGGCCCGCGGTCGTGAAACTGGCCGCCGTCATCGGTCGGGTCGATTTGACACCAATACAGCTCCAACAGCCGCTCATACGGAAAGACGTCCGGGTCAAACGTGATTTGCACCGCTTCGTAATGGCCGGTCGTGCCGGTTTTCACTTGCTCGTATGTTGGGTTTTCGACATGCCCGCCCGTATAGCCGGAGACGATGCCGTAAATGCCGTCAAGCTCCTCAAACGGCGTCACCATGCACCAAAAGCAGCCGCCGGCGAATGTCGCTTTTTCCATTGTGTCGTCACCTCATTCGTCAAGTTTCTTCATTTGATTATAACAAAATGTGTGCCGTTGTCATCTTTCACGACCAAAGCCAAGTTCCTTCACAAAGCCAGGCTCGTTCCGTTCCGCACGCCGGCCGCTCATGTCACTGAGTCAAGCTGTCGTTTCATTTCGTCAAGCAAACGGTCAAACAGCGGGATATAGTGTGTACGGATGCGTTCGTAAATGTCCATCGCCGTTTCTTCGTCATACGTATGGGACGTCCGGTTGCGGTCTTCGAGCATGCGAAGCCATGTCTCTCCGTCTTGAATCAACCCTTCCCGAAACGCCTCGCGAATCGTTTTCCTCGGACTCGTCACTTCAGCGTATCCCTGATGCTCCAAATAAAGTTTCATCCATTTCCATGCTAGTTCGTACGTGAATTCAAAGCGTTGAATGGTCGCATCAACAACAAGGTCATCCGTTTGAGCGTCTCTTGCGGCACTTTGCCGGAGTTTGGAGAGCGCCCGTTCGAAATCGTAAAATCGATCCATCAGCCGGCTCATGGTGACCATCACCTTCCCGTGCTCGTTCGTTTGAAAAATCGTCTTTCCTTCTTGGTCAATATTCATTTTTAGCTGTTCGTTGTGAATTTGATTGTAATCAACAACATCGATCGGATAAATGATCGGAAGTTCATCCAAGTCCGATTGCAGGAGGTACAGCGGGCCTCCCGGTTTTCGAAATTGGATCGCCAAATCGATATCCGATCCTTCCTTGTAATCGCCTCGTGCTCTTGAGCCGAACAAAATGACTTTTTCAATGACATCAGCATAACGGGAAAATAGATGGAGCAGTTGGCGAAATACCGTTCGTTCCAATCCATAGAGCGGTTTCTCGTCCATCGTCGCCATCACTCATTTCGGTCTAGTTTTTCCTCTATTATACCATATACGAGAGCCGCTCCATGTATAAATCCGCCGCCATTGGCAAACGATAACGGTGTACAATACGGCCAATGAGGTGAGACAAATGGATTTGAACTTGCGGAAAGCCATTATGCACAACGTCGCCAACAACTCGAAAGAACAGCTCGAGAATACAATCGAGGACGCGATCCAGCGTGGCGAGGAAAAATATTTGCCCGGCCTCGGCGTCCTCTTTGAAGCCATTTGGACGCACGCCAATGAACAGCAAAAAGACATGATGCTCACCACGCTCGAGCAGGCGGTTAAACAATGACGAACACCGGCCGAATTGGCCGGTGTTTTTATTCGTCAAACGTCAGTTGTTTCACTTTGTCGGCGTCAAGCCGTTTGATCACTTCGACAAGCAGCTTGACCGTGTTCTCGTAGTCGTCGCGATGCAAAATGGCGGCGTGCGAGTGGATGTAGCGCGTCGGGATGGCGATCGTGAGCGACGGAACGCCGCTGCCCGTTAAATGAATCGCTCCCGCATCCGTACCGCCGCCCGGCATGGCATCAAAATGGTACGGAATGTTCAGCTCTTCCGCCACTTCGATGACGAATTCGCGCAAGCCGCGGTGCGACACCATCGTCGCGTCGTACAGGACGATGTGCGGGCCGGCGCCGAGTTTGCCCATCGCTTCTTTTTCCGACACGCCCGGTGTATCGCCGGCAATGCCGACATCCACCGCAAAGGCGATATCCGGCTGAATGAATTGGGCGGCCGTGCGCGCGCCGCGCAAGCCGACTTCTTCCTGCACCGTGCCGACGCCGTATACCGTGTTTGGATGGTCGACGCCTTTCAGCTGCTTGAGCACATCGATGGCGACCGCACAGCCGATCCGGTTGTCCCATGCTTTCGCGAGCAGCATTTTTTCATTGTTCAATACCGTAAATTCAAAATACGGCACGATCATATCGCCCGGGCGGACGCCCCACTCCATCGCTTCCTCGCGGCTTGTCGCGCCGATGTCGATGAACATATCTTTGATTTCCACCGGTTTTTTGCGCGCCTCCGGCGGCAGAATGTGCGGCGGCTTCGAACCGATGACGCCGGTGATGTCGCCTTTTTTCGTCACGATCGTCACGCGCTGGGCGAGCATTACTTGGCTCCACCATCCGCCAAGCGTTTGGAAGCGGATGAATCCTTTGTCGTCGATTTGCGTCACCATAAAGCCGACTTCATCCAAATGGCCGGCGATCATCACTTTCGGCCCGCCCGATTTCCCTTCTTTTTTGGCGATCAAGCTGCCGAGGCCATCCGTTGTCACTTCATCCGCATACGGAGCTATGTATGTCTTCATCACATCGCGCGCTTCCCGCTCATTGCCCGGGACGCCTTTCGCATCGGTCAGCGCTTTCAGCATCGTCAACGTTTCGTCCAACTTCGCCATCTTGGCACCCCTTTCCGGTTTTGTCCACTTTTTTATTATACTTGAAAAGGCTGACGATTGGCAAAATGAATCATTCGCCACCCGAAAAAAGATCAGTAGCGCTCGTTTTGCCGCTTGTGGTTCACTTCATTTTTCCGCCGATACGCCGCCTCGATGTCGTCGGAAGAAAAACCGAGCGCCACGCCAAGCCGCCAATACTCCGCAAACAGCGCATCATATTCCCCTCGCGCTCTCGTCTCCCCGAACCGCTCGGCGGCGCGAAAGATGGCCAAAAACTGCTCAACAAGCGGCCGCTCGACAGCCGGAAGCTCCCGGCTTTCATAAAACAGCCCGCAATCCAGCCCGAGCGACAGCAAAAAATGCAAACCGTCGACATATTCCTCCAGCACCCGTTCCGCCGGCGCCGACGGTTTCACGCTCCAAAATTTAAAACAGCGCGTCTCATTGGCCAGCTCCCCAAGTTCGACGAGAAACGCAAGCATTTTCCGATTGAACAAGTCCTCATGCATAAGGCCGTGCTCTGTTTCAATCCGCTCATCCAACATGCGCTGCATATCGTAAAGCAAAGGCCAATTCATCCTATTTCGCGCA
>NZ_ATCO01000153.1:0-233 GCF_000422025.1 Geobacillus sp. WSUCF1
AAAAAAATGGAATATCGTATCATCGCCTCAAGATGAGGGATGAGAGTCCGAAAGCGCTTACGATATGAATTCCTGAAAATGGTTCGCTAACTAGTGATTGACAACGCCCGTAGTGAACCGAAAAAATGTTCTCCACAAAGTCTTGACTGACTCGCACCACGGGTTTTCTATGTCATCTGTTATATTATGTACTAAACCCGTGGTGCTAGTTGAGCGTCAGCGCTCAACCAGCC
>NZ_ATCO01000154.1:0-32231 GCF_000422025.1 Geobacillus sp. WSUCF1
TGTTTAGTTCTGCAGCGACGACTTCACCGGAGATGTCGCGCCCAAGCGGAATCAAAAGCTTCGCCTTGTCCCGTGTATGCTCAATGGCTTCCAGCACTTCGCGCAGCGAAACAGTGGCGATCTCTTCATTTGGCACTTCGATGCCGATCGCGGACTTGCCGGGGATCGGTGCTTCAATGCGGATGTCTTTCGCCGCCAAAGCGAGCGCCAAATCGTCGCTTAAGCTGACAATTTTGCTCACTTTCACCCCGACGTCCGGATACACTTCATATTTCGTCACCGCCGGACCGAGGTGCACTTGCGTCACTTTCGCCTTGACGCCGAAGCTTTGGAACGTTTTCTCCAGTTTTCGCGCGTTGGCGTAAATGTTCGCATGATCGGCCGATTGCCCGGCCGGCTTCGGCAGGCGAAGCAAATCAAGCGGCGGCAGGTCGTAATTGGTGTTTTCATGCTCGGAAAACGCAAGCGGCGGCGCCGGTTTGTCCTCCTCCCCCCCACTGTCGCCTTCCACCAGTGGATTCTTCTCTTCTTCCGGCTCAGCGGCCGACCGGACTGCGGCAAAATCGGAAATGATCGGCGGCGGGGAAAGCAATTCCTCATCCGGCTCGACGCTGCTTGCTTCAGCCGGCTCGTCTTCCCGCTTTGCGGCCGCCCGCCGCGAGCGTCGGCTTCGGCCGCCGCTTTCCTTGCGCTTCCTCCCCGCCCGCCATTGCTTGATATCTTCGACAAACGCCAACCATTCTTTTCGCACAAACGCTGCGGCAAAAGCAACCCATTTGCCGGCCGTCTCGCGCAGCGATTTCCCGGTCAGCACGACAAAGCCGACGATGAACAGAAGGAAACAAATCCATTTCGTCCCGGGCGAATCGAACAGCTGGTAGCTGGCGGCAAATAACAGGGCGCCGACCATTCCGCCCCCTAAATCCACATCGGCCGCCTTGCCGCTTGCTTCGTTCCAAAACAGCCCCCACGTCGTCCGAATGATGCTCGGATCAAGCTCGCCGCGCCGCGACATGAGTTCAAACAGCTTGTCATGGCTCAAAAGCAGAAGCGCCGCGGCGATGGACGAAGCGCCGACAAACGGGCGGCCCGTCCATGACGGCCACTCCCGCCGCCACATGACGATGAGCGATAATAGGAAAAGTCCGCCTACTAATAGCATGTACCATTCGCCGAAAAAAAAGCGGCCCACAAGCACGAGCGTCTCCCCGACAAGCCCGAGGCGGGCCATCGCAACGACAGCGACCGCGAGCAAGCCAAGTCCGATCAATTCAAAGCGGATGGTTTCCGTCCATGGCTGTGTTTTTGACGGTTTCCCTTTTCTTCTTCGCTTTCGTTTCGCCATGATCGTTCACTCCAGCATGAATGAATTGGCAAGCCGGAAAAAAGCAGCCAACAATGGCTGCTTTTTTCCGTTTGTTTACTATTATATCATGAACGGCTGAACAATTCATTACGATGTTGCCAGAGAAGCCGGAAATCGCGCCCCAGGCGCATATTTGGCGTTTAAAAAATGGAACGGATTCGTGCTTAAGTTTTGTACGATTTCATATTCTCCCGTTTCGACAGATTGGACGAGAAACGGAATGCCATCGTAATACACCATTTTCCGCTTCTCATAAACAGCGGCATCGACCGGAAAAATCAAATGTTCGGGCATGATCGTATACAAAATCATTGGATCATCTTCCCTTCCCCGTTTTTCCTCATCGCGATCAGCTCGCGCAGCTTCGCCATCGCTTGGGACACGCCCCCGACTTCATCGATGAGCCCGTACCGAACGGCGTCAGGCCCAACGACGTTCGTGCCGATGTCGCGCGTCAAATTGCCTTTGGAAAACATGAGCTCTTTAAACTTTTCCTCGCTGATCTTCGAATGTTTCGTCACGAAGCGGACGACGCGCTCCTGCATTTTATCCAAGTACTCAAACGTCTGCGGCACGCCGATGACAAGCCCCGTCAAACGGATCGGATGAATCGTCATCGTCGCCGTCTCGGTGATGAACGAATAGTTGCACGACACAGCGATCGGCACGCCGATCGAATGGCCGCCGCCAAGCACAACGGAAACAGTCGGTTTCGAGAGCGAGGCGAGCATTTCGGCAATGGCGAGCCCTGCTTCCACATCGCCGCCGACCGTATTTAAAATGACGAGTAGCCCTTCAATTTTCGGGTTTTGCTCGATGGCCACAATCTGTGGAATGACGTGCTCGTATTTCGTCGCCTTATTTTGCGGAGGCAGCTGAATATGCCCTTCAATCTGTCCGACGATCGTCAAACAATGAATGTTCGTATCGGGATCCATTTGCGGGACGTTCGTCTGCCCAAGCTGGGTGATGGCCGCAGTCGCTTCCTCGGCCTTTGTTTCCGGCTGTTCGCCCTCGGTTTCCGCTTGAAAATAACGTTCCTTCTCCATCCATTTCGTCTCCTTTCTTGTCGATCATACGCTTAGTATGGCCGAAAGAAAAAAGAAAAATGCCGGCAACGACTGACCGTTTCCGGCATTTTTCAGTTGACTTTGAGCATGATTGCATTATACTTCCATAATAATAGGCAAAATCATGGGTCTGCGCTTCGTTTTTTCAAATAAAAACTGGCTTAACGCTTCACGGATGTTCGCTTTCAACGACGACCATTCAAGCATGTACGATTCAAGGCAGCGCTCGATGATTGCCGCCACCATTTTCTCTGCTTCCTCAAGCAGTGTCTCAGACTCGCGCATGTAGACGAACCCCCGCGAAATGATTTCCGGGCCGGCGGCGATCGTTTTCGCTTCTTTATTCAGCGTGACGACGGCGATCAAAATGCCGTCCTGGGACAATAAGCGGCGGTCACGCAACACAATGTTGCCGACATCGCCAATGCCGAGGCCATCAATTAAAATGTTGCCGTACGGCACTTTGCCGCCGGGGCGGGCGGCACCGCCGCGGAACTCGATCACTTCGCCTTTGTCGATTAAAAACGTCCGCTCCTCCGAGATGCCGACCGCCTTCGCCAACCGGGCGTGCGCTTTTTGCATCCGATATTCCCCATGCACCGGAATAAAGTATTTTGGCTTCATTAAATTGAGCATCAACTTTAATTCTTCTTGGCAACCGTGCCAGATACGTGCACTTGCCGGTCGCGGTAAATCACGTTGGCGCCGGCCCGATACAAGGCGTCGATCGTTTTCGCGAACCCAAGCTCATAGCCCGGCATGACGGATGCGGCGACGATGACGGTATCCCCTTCTTTGATGTTCACTTGTTTGTTCGCTTGACGCGCCATGCGCCAAAGCGCGCTCATCGGCTCGCCATGCCCGCCGGTTGTCAAAATGACGAGCTCGCGGTCATGGTAGCGATCGATATCGTGCGCAGAAATCGTCACCTTGTCTGGAACGTGCAAATAGCCAAGGCGCACGGCGATGTCCATTACTTTATGCAGCGTTTTGCCGATGACTGCCACTTTACGCCCGGATTGGCGGGCGGCGTACAGCACTTGCTGGATGCGGGTGATGTTGGAAGCGTAGCAGGCAACAAACACGCGTCCTTTCGCATGGCCGATCACGTCAGCGATCTCATAGGCGACTACCGTATCGGAGCCGCTGTAGCCGGGGCGTTCGGCGTTTGTGCTGTCCGACAAAAGACACAGCACCCCTTCTTCGCCGATTTGCGCCATTTTCCCTAAGTCGGTGCGGTTGTTGCCGTACGGGGTTTGGTCAAATTTAAAATCGCTCGTGTACACGATCGCACCTTGCGATGTATGCAGACTGATGCCGATCGAATCGGGGATGCTGTGGATCGTGCGGAAAAACGTCACTTTCGCCTTGTCAAACACGAGCTCCGCATCCGGATGAACTTCATTGAGCTTTGCGCCCGACACCCCTTGTTCTTTTAACAGCGCCTCCGCCAACCCGAGCGTCAGCTTCGTTCCGTATACCGGCACAGACAGCTGCTTGAGCACGTAGGCGATCGCCCCCATATGCTCCTCGTGCCCGTGGGTGAGAAAAATGGCCTGAATGCGATGCTGCCGTTCAATCAAATAGGTGATGTCCGGGATCACTTTGTCGATGCCGAGCATTTCGTCTTCCGGAAACATCACCCCGGCGTCGATGACAAAAATGTCCTCGTCCAATTCGACAACATACATGTTTTTGCCGATTTCTCCGACTCCCCCAAGGGCAAAAATGCGTATTTTCTCTACCGGCTTTATTTTCGATTTCAAGGCTGCGTCCTCCCAATTGTGATGCTAACCCGCTCAAAGTCACTTGCTTTTATTATAACGAATCGATGCTGAAAAACACAAGATGGTTCATTCACCAGCCAATGGATTTCACAGCCAAGGCAAAAAAAGGCCCCAACGCGCAAGCAAAGCGTTGGGGAATCGTTTCGTTACGACAGCGCATCGAGCAGGCGGCTTAGCTCCTTCCGCTCTTGTTCGGCAAGCGGCACAAGCGGAAGGCGCACCGAACCAACGTCCAGCCCGCGCAGCTGCAGCGCCGTTTTCACCGGCACCGGGCTTGGGGCGGCAAACAAGCCTTTCATGAGCGGCAGCCATTTTCGATGCAGCGCCGCCGCCTTCTGATGATCGCCCGCTAAAAAGGAACGAATCATTTCCTGCATTTCATTGCCAATGATGTGCGAAGCGACCGAGACGACGCCATTACCGCCGATCGCTAGCACTGGAAGCGTCAAGCTGTCGTCGCCGCTGTAGAGCAAAAAGTCGTCCGGCGTACGCTCAATGATTTCCGCCATGGCGTCCAAATTGCCGCCCGCTTCCTTGACAGCGACAATGTTCGGAACTTCGGACAGCCGGATGACCGTCTCCGGAGCAAGACTCACCGACGTGCGCCCTGGAACGTTATACAGCATCACCGGCAGCGATGTGCTTTCGGCAATCGCTTTGAAATGTTGATACAGCCCTTCTTGGTTCGGCTTGTTGTAATACGGCGCCACAAGCATGACAGCATCGACGCCCGCCTCTTCCGCCTTTTTCGTCAGCTCGATCGACGCGCGCGTATCGTTCGTGCCCGTTCCAGCAATGACCGGCGCCCGGCCGTTGACGACGGAGACGACATGGCGAAAAAGCGCGATTTTTTCCTCGGTCGTCAACGTCGGCGACTCGCCGGTCGTGCCGGCGACAACGAGCGCATCTGTGCCATTGTCAAGCAAATAGTTGACAAGCTCCGTTGTTTTTGCCAAGTCGAGATTCCCTTTTCGGTCAAATGGCGTAACCATCGCCGTTATGATGTTCCCGAACTGAACCACGGTTTTCACTCCTCGCTCCAAATCGCTTCATCTTCGCCCGCATCCGCCTCGGATAAACAGAAGGCGTCATGCAGAGCGTTGACCGCCTTTTCCATATCGTCTTGCTTCACTAGCACCCAAATCGTCGTATGGCTGTCGGCGGACTGCAAAATTTGAATGCCTTGCTCCGACAAGGCAGTGACGATTTTCGCCGTCACCCCCGGTACGCCGGCAATGCCGGCGCCGACGACCGACACTTTGGCGCATCGGGGCGTCACGGCCGGTTCGTAGCCGATGCGGCGCAGGGCGGCCACCGCTTTTTCCGTCATGTCGCCGCTCACGGTGTACACAACACCGTACGGGGAAATGTTGATAAAGTCCACGCTGATCCCTTCATGGGCCATCGCTTGAAACACGTCAGACTGCAGCTCATAGTGGCCTTCTTTCGCCAGCACTTTGATTTGTGTGACGTCGGCGACGTACGTAATGCCGGTGACAAGCCGCTCTTTCACATCGCTTCCTTTTCGGCCGCGCACCGATGAAGTGACGAGCGTCCCGGGGGCATCGGAGTACGTCGAGCGAATGCGCAGCGGCACTTTCGCCTGCATGGCGATCTCCACCGCGCGCGGATGGATCACTTTCGCCCCTTGGTACGCCATGTTGCAAATTTCCGTATACGTAACGACGTCAAGCGGCCGGGCGCTCTCAACGATGCGCGGGTCGGCGGTCATGACGCCGTCGACATCGGTGAAAATATCAACCCACTCCGCGTTTAACGCCGCGCCGAGCGCTGCCGCCGACGTGTCGCTCCCGCCGCGGCCGAGCGTTGTTATGTCGCCGTTTTCCGCCATGCCTTGAAAGCCGGCGACAACGACGACGTCGTATTGCCGAAGCGCCTCAAGGAGGCGGTCGCAGCGCATTTCGAGAATTTTCGCGTTCGTATGATCGCTGTTCGTGCAAAATCCTGCCTGGGCGCCGGTGAACGCCGTCGCTTTGATGCCGTGTTCGTTCAACAAGTTGCTGAACACAACGCTTGAGATGATTTCTCCGCACGCCATAAGCATATCTTGCTCTCGTTTTGTGACATGGTGATGAACGCCGCCGATCAAACTAAGCAGCGTATCGGTCGCATATGGATCGCCGCAACGTCCCATAGCCGATACGACGGCCACGACTTTATAGCCATCTTCCAACGCCCGTTCAATATGGCGGCGCGCCAAGTTCCGCCCGCGCTCGTCGCGGACGGACGTGCCGCCGAACTTTTGAACAATGAGTTTCATGCTAACACCTCGATGCTTTTTCAAATGAGCCCGAGCTTCAACAAACTTTCTGCGATTTGCACCGAGTTCGAGGCTGCACCTTTTAGCAAGTTGTCAGCGACAATCCATAGATGGAAGCCGCGGCGGTTGTCCAAATCGCGGCGGATGCGGCCGACAAACACGTCGTACTTGCCGACGCAATGGGCCGGCATCGGATACAACTGTTCGCTCGGATCATCTTGAAGCACGACGCCCGGCGCTTCGCGGAGCACCGCCTGCAAGTCAGAGGCGGTGACGCCGTCTTGTTCAATTTCGATGTACACCGATTCCGAATGGCCGCTCGCCACCGGAATGCGCACGCACGTCGCCGCCACTTTCAGCTCAGGCATATGCATGATTTTTTTTGTTTCATTGATCATTTTCATCTCTTCAAACGTGAATCCATTGTCTTGAAACTTATCGATTTGCGGAATGGCGTTGAACGCAATTGGGTAATGCTTCCGGTCCGATTTCACTGGCAAAATGTTCGCCTCAACCGGCTTGCCTTCGAGCACGGCTTTCGTCTGCTCGTTGAGCTCTTCAATGGCCTGCGCTCCCGCCCCGGAGACGGCCTGGTACGTCGAGACGATGACGCGCTCTAAGCCAAACGCTTTTCGAATCGGCTCCAACGCCACGACCATTTGAATCGTCGAGCAGTTCGGATTGGCGATAATGCCGTTATGCCACGTCAAATCGCTTTCGTTCACTTCCGGAACGACAAGCGGCACGTTTTCCTCCATCCGAAACGCGCTCGTATTGTCGATCACGATCGCCCCGCGCCGCACCGCTTCCGGCGCCAGCGCTTTCGATACGGCGCCGCCGGCGCTGAACAAGGCGATGTCGACCCCGTTAAAGCGCTCGGGCGATGCCGCCTGCACTTCGATCTCCTCGCTGCGAAAGCGCATTTTTTTGCCGGCTGACCGCTCCGATGACAACAAAGTCAATTTTCCAACCGGGAAGTTCCGGTCTTCAAGCGTCCGCACCATTTGCTGCCCAACTGCCCCCGTTGCTCCGACGACAGCGACATGATATTGTTTTTGAGCCATCAACCATTCTCCTTCCACATCGTCACTCTAAGAAGTGAATTCATAGTCTTTATTTTATCACATTCCGCTGTGGACGAGAGAACATTTTTATGCGGAACATTGATTTTTGATTCAGTTGTAGCGGAACCGCTCGATAATGACCGGCTGCAGCTGCTTCCCTTCAAGCGCGGCGAGAATCGTATCGCGCAAAAGCGGCATGTAGGCGACCATGGAGTTCGGCTTCGCCTGCGGGGCGTCTTGGCCGAACGGGATGAAATAAATGTTTTTTGCTGCCATAAGCCGCATTAGATTGACGCCGTTTAAGCCGAGCGCATCGTTCGTGGAGATGCCAAGCACGACCGGGCGGTGGTTGCGCATCGTCGCTTTCGCTGCCATCAGCACGGGGGAATCCGTCATGGCATTGGCCAGCTTGCTCATCGAGTTGCCGGTGAGCGGGGCGATCACCATGCAGTCGAGCGGGATTTTCGGTCCGAGAGGTTCTGCTTTGACGATCGTATCGATCACCTCGTTTCCGGTCAGTTGCTCCAGTTTTTTCACCCATTCTTCCCCTTCCCCGAAGCGGGTGTTCGTCGTTTTCACCGTATAGGTGACGATCGGCAGCACCTCCGCTCCTTCGTTGACAAGCTTCTCGATCTCCGAGAACACCGCATCATATGTGCAATGCGACCCGGTGAGGCCAAAGCCGATCCGTTTTCCTTTCAAGCTGTTTCCGCTCATGCATGATTCTCCTCCCGTTTTTGTAAATCTGCATATAACAGCTGCGCCAAGACGTTGGCGATGATTTGCCCAGCTGTCTTCGGCGCGACGATCCCCGGCAGCCCGGGCGCCAAAATGGCTTTCACTCCGCGTTTTTCGGCATAGCGGAAGTCAGTGCCGCCCGGTTTTGACGCCAAATCGATAATCAGCGTATGGGGCGGCATTTTGGCGATGACGCTCGCCGTCACGATGAGATGAGGCACGGTGTTGATGCAGACGTCAATGTCACGCACTTCTTTTTCCAAATCGTTTAAGTGAAACGGCACGAGCCCCATTTCTGTAATGCGGGCGAGATGCTCCGACCGGCGCGCCCCGACTTTCACTTTCGCCCCCAACGCGGCGACGTCCGGGCGACGGTCATGCCAACGCGTCCAAGCCCCAAGACGGCAACGCATGAGCCGTGGATCGTAAAATCCGTATGCTGAATGACCATCATCACCGTGCCTTCCGCGGTCGGAATGGAGTTGTAAATGGCGACATCGTCGCGCTCAAACAACTGCACGTGCTTGCGCCCTGTTTTTTTCACCAATTCGTCCAAATACGCGTTGCTGATGCCGGAATAAATCGTGCATTGCCGCGCCGTTTTTTGCACCATCTCTTCTGTAAACGGAATCGGTTCGTGGGCAAACACGCTGTTGACGTTTCCGTCCAGCGTCGTGCCGTGAACCGGCAAAATGATCGCATCCAAATCGGCAAAATCGACTTCGCCAATCGGCAGCTTCATCGCCCCGGTGAAATGATGGGCGAGCTGGTCGAAGCCGACAAGCGACAACTTCGCGTCGAGTTCAACGAGTTTGCGGATGACTTCAAGCTGCCTAGCATCGCCGCCGATGATGGCGATATGCATTCCTGTCAGCATCATGTTGTACGCTCACCTTCTTTTCTGGCAAACTACTCCGTTTCCTTTCCCATCTTATGTTGGAGGGAAAATATAGGTGAATATCCTTGCAGGAAAAAATGGGCGATATGCGCCCAAAGCTGACAAGAGGCAGTCATTTTTTCTGTTTTTGTTCCTTACATATAAAGTAAAGAAGCGAAAAAGGAGGAAACCAGCATGAGGCTGAGCGAATTAAGCGGAAAAGAAATTGTCGATGTAAGCCGAGCCGAGCGGCTCGGGGTGCTCGGGCAGACCGATTTGGAAATCAACGAGCAAACGGGGCAGATCGAGGCGCTGCTCATCCCAACGGGAAAATGGTTCGGGTTTCGCAAAGACGGACAGGAAATTCGCGTGCCGTGGAAATATATTCGCAAAATCGGCGCCGATATGGTGATGATCGACGTCCCCGAGGAAGGGTGAAAGAGGCGGAAACGAAAAAGCTAACAACCTAGCGAAAGGTCGTTAGCTTTTTTGAGCTCGGTCTATGAACGGAGCGGGCGCGGCAGCACGCCGTCCGGGCTGATTAAGGCGAGCGCGTAATCGTCCGTGAAAACCGTGCGCGCCAGTTCGTTTACTTTTTCCACCGTGACACTTTCAATCTCTTCAATGATCTCATCAAGCGAGCGGTGGCGGCCGAGAAGGAGTTCATTTTTGCCGTTGCGGCTCATCCGGCTGTTCGTGCTCTCGAGCCCAAGCATCAGGCTTCCTTTCATCTGCTCTTTGCTGTTATGCAACTCTTTTTCGGTCACTCCGTCCTCCTTCAGCTGGCGAATGGTCTGCTGGATCGTTTCGAACAGCACATCAAGCTGGCTGCTTCCTGTGCCGGCGTAAATGGCGAGCAGGCCGCTGTCTTGGTAGGCGGAATGGTACGAGAACACCGAATACGCCAATCCGCGCTGTTCGCGCACTTCCTGAAACAGCCGGCTGCTCATGCTGCCGCCTAAAATATTGTTCAAGATGAGGAGCGGGTACGCGTCCGGATGGCCGATCGGCAACCCGTTGAATCCGATGCATACGTGCGCCTGCTCAGTGTCCTTTTTGCGCGCGATCTTTTGCGGCACAAACGCCGGCGTCCCTGAAGAAGGCGGCTTGCTCTCTGCGGCGAACGAGCCGAAATAGCGCTCAACCTCATCAATAAACCGTTCGTCGACGTTGCCGGCGACCGAAATGACGACGCGATCCGGTGTATAGTAGTCCGCCATATATTGGCGCAGCGTGTCGCCAGTAAACGTGCGCAGCGTCTCTTCCGTGCCCAAAATCGGATAGCCGAGCGGATGACCCGCATAGCACGCTTTGCCGAGCAAATCGTGGACGATGTCATCCGGTGTATCTTCATACATTTTGATTTCCTCGAGCACGACGTTGCGCTCCTTTTGCAGCTCATCCTCCACAAATGTCGAGTGGAAAAACATATCGGCGAGCATTTCAAGCGCCAGCGGCGCGTGTTCATCCAACACTTTGGCGTAGTAACACGTATACTCCTTCGATGTAAAGGCGTTTACTTGCCCGCCGATGCTGTCGAATGCTTCCGCAATGTCCCGGGCCGTGCGCGTCGTTGTCCCCTTGAAAAACATATGCTCTAAAAAATGGGAAATGCCATTGGTTTGCTCCGTTTCATTGCGCGAGCCGGTCCCGATCCATATGCCGATGGCCACCGACCTTACAGTCGGAATTTGCTCGAGCACGATTCGCACACCGTTTTTGCACGTATATTTGTTAATCAACTCCATGTTCCTCCTGTTTGTTTGCCAGTCTTTTCTCATCGAATAAGGCCGTCAAGCTGCCTAGGGCGTAGCTTTTTGCTTAATCGAGGTGATCAGCTCGTCAAGTGCAGCCGCCGTCGGCATCGTTGGGTGCATCAAAATGATGGCGCCAGGATGAACTTTCGATGTCACCCGTTTCACTATAACAGATGGCGACGGTTTTTGCCAATCAATTGTATCGACGCTCCATAGAATCGTTTTCATGCCGAGTTCCGCGGCGACCTCGACGACCTCGTCGCGGTAGCTGCCGCTTGGCGGGGCAAACCATTTGCATTTCACCGATGTCGCCGCCTTAATCACTTCGTTTGTTTTCTCGAGCTCGCGGCGGATGTCATCGACAGCGAGCGTTTTCATATCGGGATGGCTGTAGGAATGGTTGCCGATTTCATGGCCGGCGTCTGCTATCATTTTTGCCATCTCCGGGTGTTTTTTTACCCATCGTCCTTCCAAGAAGAACGTCGCCTTGACATTGTATTTTTTCATCGTCTCAAGCATGTCGGGGAGGTATTCTTCCCCCCAAGCGACATTGACCGCAAACGCCACCATCGGCTTGTCAGGATGGCCGCGGTAAATCGGCGCCGGCGGCAAATCGTCCAAATGGACGCGCGGGGGCACTTGACGGAACACGAGTTTTCGCTCATCAAACATCCCCGTTTTCTTCATGTTTTGATAGGAGGCGTCAATGTCGACGGCGAGCCCGTTGTAGCCGGGCGTCGCCTTCCATACTTTATCGATGACCGCATCTTGGGCGGGAATTTCATATTGCTTCGCTTGTTTGACGATCGTGTCGTACAGCTTGTCGCGCTCTTTCATCGCGGTTGTTTCCATCGGACGCCAGCTCGCGATGTAATCGCCAACCGGAGGCCAATGAACCGCCGCCCAGGCGGCAAGAAACATGACCGCTAGCGCCATATAGCGGGCAATTCCGTTGTTCACCCTTGTCCCCCTCCTTTTTTACTACTACAACATATGTCTTAGGGGGACAGGATAGAACATAACAAAAGAGCCTTAAGAAACAAATTCCTAAGGCTTCATGCGATGGCGCTCCGGCCGTCTTCCTCGTTTTTCCCTAGATTCCCGCGGCAGTTCCCCTCCAATGTTGCGGGCATCGCGCAACACCGCTTTGCGCGACAGGTTGACGCGCCCTTGCTTATCGATTTCCGTTACTTTCACTAAAATTTCATCGCCAATCGAAACGACGTCTTCGACTTTGCCGACCCGCCCTTCAGCGAGCTCGGAAATATGGACAAGCCCGTCTTTGCCGTTGAACAACTCAACGAAGGCGCCGAATTTTTCAATCCGTTTCACTTTGCCTAAGTACACTTGGCCGACTTCGACTTCACGGACGATGTCTTCGATGATTTGCTTCGCTTTTTGGTTGGCTGCTTCATCCACAGACGAGATGAAAATCGTGCCGTCTTGTTCGATGTCGATTTTGACGCCGGTTTCGTCGATGATTTTGTTGATCTGCTTGCCGCTTGGTCCGATCACCTCCCGGATTTTGTCCGGGTTGATGTGCATGATCAAAATTTTCGGTGCATATTTGGACAGCTCTTTGCGCGGTTCGCTGAGCGTTTGCATCATATGATCCAAAATCTCGAGCCGCCCTTTGCGCGCTTGCATGAGCGCCTCTTCCAAAATCTCGCGCGTCAATCCTTTTATTTTAATGTCCATTTGCAATGCCGTCACGCCTTTTCTCGTGCCGGCGACTTTAAAGTCCATATCGCCAAGATGGTCTTCGATGCCTTGAATGTCCGTCAAAATCGTGTAATGGTCGTCGTTTTTCACAAGCCCCATGGCAATGCCGGCGACCGGTGCTTTAATCGGCACCCCAGCATCCATCATCGCCAGCGTGCTGGCGCAAATGCTGGCCTGCGATGTCGAGCCGTTCGACTCAAGCACTTCTGAAACGAGGCGGATCGTATACGGGAATTCGCGCTCCGACGGCACGACCGGCTCGAGCGCCCGTTCGCCAAGCGCCCCGTGTCCGATTTCACGACGCCCCGGCCCGCGCATCGGCCCGGTTTCCCCGACGGAAAACGGCGGGAAGTTGTAATGGTGCATAAACCGCTTCGATTCTTCAAGGTCAAGCCCGTCCAAAATTTGCACGTCGCCAAGCGCCCCAAGCGTACAAATGCTCAACACTTGCGTCTGCCCGCGCGTAAACAAACCGGAGCCGTGCGTGCGCGGCAGGACGCCGACCGCCGATGAAAGCGGACGGATTTCATCGACTTTGCGCCCGTCCGGACGGATTTTCTCGACCGTGATCAAACGGCGCACTTCCTCTTTTACGAGTTTATGCAAAATTTCCTGTACTTGCTTGAGCTTCTCCTCATCCGCTTCTTCCGCCTCATATTTGGCGATGACGCCAGCTTTCACATCTTCAATGGCAGCATCGCGCGCCAGTTTCTCCGGCACTTGCACCGCTCGCTTAATGTCCGCTTCAGCAAGCTGGCGGATTTCCGCCTCCAGCGCTGGATCCGGCTCGTAAAGGACGACTTCCATTTTTTCTTTGCCGACTTGGGCGGCGATTTCCTCTTGGAAGGCGATGAGCCGCTTCACTTCCTCATGGCCGAACATGATCGCTTCCAAAATCACTTCTTCCGGCACCTCATCTGCCCCGGCTTCCACCATGTTGATCGCATCTTTTGTGCCGGCGACGACAAGATGCAGATCGCTTTTTTCCATTTGCTCGACCGTCGGATTGATGACAAACTGGCCGTCGACGCGGCCGACGATGACACCGGCGATCGGCCCTTCAAACGGAATGTCGGAAATCGTCAGCGCCACCGACGAACCGATTAAGGCCGCTACTTCCGGCGCGCAGTCTTGATCAACGCTCATGACCATCGAGACGACTTGCACTTCGTTGCGGAATCCTTCGGCAAACAGCGGGCGAATCGGTCGGTCGATGAGACGGCTCACCAAAATGGCTTTCTCGCTCGGGCGACCTTCGCGCTTAATAAACCCGCCAGGAATTTTTCCAACCGCATACAACCGTTCCTCGTAGTTGACGGTGAGCGGGAAAAAGTCAACGTTTTTCGCCTCTCGCGACGCGGTGGCTGTGCTCAACACGACCGTATCGCCGTAGCGGACGAGCGCCGCGCCATTCGCCTGTTTCGCCAGCTCGCCGGTCTCAATGATGAGCGGCCGCCCGGCCACATCGATGGAAAACACGCGTTTCTCTTGTTCCATACAGACGAGTACTCCTCTCTATGTACAGATGAAATTATAGATCCGCTGATGATTAGTATAGACGAATTGGCACCATTGTTATCATCGCCGTGTCAATCACGCCTATAAACTAGCAAAAAAGCGGGAATGCTCCCGCTTTTTTATCGACGTAATCCAAGTTTCTCAATCAATTCACGGTAGCGCGCCACATCTTTCTTGCGCAAGTAGGCCAATAAGTTGCGGCGCTTCCCGACCATTTTCAGCAAGCCGCGCCGTGAATGATGGTCTTTTTTATGAATGCGCAAATGCTCGTTCAAGTTGTTGATTTGCTCCGTCAGGATCGCAACTTGCACTTCCGGAGAACCGGTGTCGTTCTCATGGATTTTAAACTGCTCGATGATTTCGCGTTTGCGCTCCTGCGTCAATGCCATCCTTGTTCACCTCCCTAGTCCTAGATCCCCGATTGCCGAGCGGGCGTCGGTGACTCGCCTAGCCAAGCAATGGTTCGCATACATTGATTAGAATACCTCTTTTTCCGGCAAAATGCAAGTCTTTTCGCTGAAACAGCGGAAATACTGCTCCGCCTCTTTCTTGTCGCGGGCGATTTGCGCCGTCAGTTCATCGACACTGGTAAACTTCTGCTCGCTCCGCAGACGGCGGTGCCACTCAATGGTCATCGTTTGTCCATAAAGATCGCCGGAAAACTCGAATAAGTGCACCTCAATATTCGGCAATCCTTCGCGCGTTTTATGGAACGTCGGTTTGTAGCCGACGTTCGCCACCCCTTCATATACTTGCCCGCCGATCACCGCCTTGACTGCATAGACGCCGACTGCCGGCAAGGCATAATCGCTGTTTAAAGCGATGTTCGCCGTTGGAAAGCCGATCATCCGCCCGCGCCGTTCCCCGGCAACGACCGTTCCTTCAAGCTCATAAAAGCGGCCGAGCAGGCGGGGAAGCTGTTCGACCGCCCCGTCTTCGAGCAGTTTCCGCACCCGGGACGAGCTCACTTTTTCCCCGTCGACCGCGAGCTTCGGAATGACCGTCTGTCCAAAGCGGCCGCGCGCATGAATCGGCATCGTCTCCATCGTTCCTTTTCCGAACCGCCCATAAGTGAAATCGAAGCCGGCGACGACATGTTTCACGTGCAACCCGTCCAAATATTGGTCAACGAACGCTTCTGGCGACAGCGCAGCAAACGTCGGCGTAAATTCAACGATGTACAGCCGGTTGACGCCAAGTGATGCAATCAGCTGCTCCTTTTTGCCAAGCGGCGTGATCGAGCGCAGCTCGGACTGTTTGCCAAGCACAACGAACGGATGAGGATGAAACGTCATCACCGCGCTTTCGTACCCACGCTCGTTGGCGATCTCGACCGCGGTACGGATCACTTTTTGATGGCCGAGGTGGATGCCGTCGAAATAGCCCAGCGCCATCACCGTCGGAGGGAGCGCCTGGCGTTCGAGACGGTGGGGATGCGAAAGAAACAGCGTTTCCATGTCCATGACCTACCTTCTTTATTTCCGCGCTGCACCCGCGGCGTTAACGAAACACTTTGAGCGGTTTCATCAAGCCGGGGCGCGCCGGATGCTTCACGTACAGGGCCAGCGCTTCCCGCTCGGGCGAAACAAGCACGACCGGCCCGTCAAGCTTCTCTAAAAAAGCGGGAAGCCGGAGCAGCGCCCCGTTTTTTACCTTCTCTGCTACTTTATCATTGATTTCATATTTCGGCAAATGAAAAAGCGCCCGCTCGATCGGGATGAGCAAGGCATCAGCCGTCCCGTCGGCCGCCCGGCGCTCAACGTCTTCAAACGTTACGCAATCTTCAAGCCGAAACGGCCCGGACGCCGTACGGATGAGGTCGGACATATGCGCCGGATAGCCGAGCCGCTCGCCGATCATCACCGCCAGCGTACGCACGTACGTGCCTTTGCTGCACGTGACGCGAAAGCGAAATGACACCGTTTCCCCAAAGAATTGTTCACGTTCATCAAGCAGTTCGAGCTCATAAATGGTCACGCGCCGCGTCGGACGTTCGACTTCGATGCCGGCGCGCGCGTATTCATACAGTTTTTTGCCGCCCACTTTCACCGCGGAGTACATCGGCGGCGTTTGCTCAATTTCTCCGGTCAAGCTGTCAAACACCGCTTCGATTTCCGCGCGCGCAATCGGCCGGTCAACCGGACGGGCGGCGATGATGTCGCCGTCCGCATCTTCGGTTGTCGTCGCGGCGCCAAGCGTCACTTTTCCTTCATACGTTTTCGTCGTCCCGGTCAAAAACTCGGCGATGCGCGTCGCCTTGCCAAGGCAAATGGGCAGCACACCGGACACGTTTGGGTCAAGCGTGCCGGTGTGTCCCGCTTTTTTTACGCCAAGCAGACGGCGCACTTTGGCCACGCAGTCGTGAGACGTCATCCCTTTCGGTTTATTCAGCAGCAATACCCCGTCCATCGACGCACCCTTTCCGTTTCCATGATCATGAATGGAAATGGATAGACGGTTCGTCTATCCATTGTTCGGCTCCCCATCCGCCTCTTTCGCCGGGTGGTCATCGCTTGAAATTTGCCGGATCAGCTGTTCGATGCGGCTGCCGTATTCCATCGTTTCATCGATTTCAAAGAAAATTTCCGGCGTCTTGCGAAGGCGGATGCGCTGCCCGATTTCCGAACGGATAAACCCTTTCGCTTTCTCGAGCGCCTTCAACGTCTCTTCCCGCTGCTTGTCATCGCCGAGGATGCTGATGTACACTTTCGCCTGCTGCAAATCACCGGTGACCCGCACATCGGTCACCGTGACAAAGCCGATGCGCGGGTCTTTCAGCCTGCGGCTGATGATGTCGCTCAACTCTTTTTTCATTTGCTCGCCAACGCGAGTTGCCCGTATATTCATCACCCATCACCTCGGTTACAACCACTCGAATGATGTGGCCGCCCGCTCCAGCTCAGGGAACGAGTCGATCAAAGCAAGCGCCCGCTCGAGCTCCCGTTCGGTCGCCCGGCGGCTGGACGTAATGGCAACAAGGCCGATTTTGGCCCGCTGCCATGCGTCTTGATGATCAATTTCGGCCACAGAGACGTTATATTTTTGCCGGATTCTTGTCATGACCCGCTGCAGGACGGCCCGTTTATCCTTGAGAGAGCGGGCGTTGTAGATGATGCATTCGCACGCGGCGAAGCCGATCATGCCCGGGCCACTTCCTGCATGATGTATGCTTCGATGACATCTCCTTCTTTGATATCATTGAAGTTTTTGATCGTCAACCCGCATTCATACCCTTGCGCCACTTCGCGCACATCGTCTTTATACCGCTTGAGCGAATCGATTTCCCCTTCGTAGACGACGATGCCTTGGCGAATGAGGCGCACCTTGCTGTCGCGGGTAATTTTGCCGTCCGTGACATAGCAACCGGCGATCGTGCCGACTTTCGATACTTTGAACGTTTGCCGCACTTCCGCCTGACCGATCACTTTCTCTTCGTACTCCGGATCGAGCATCCCTTTCATCGCCGCTTCAATTTCCTCGATGACATTGTAAATGATGCGATGGAGGCGGATGTCGACTTTTTCCGATTCAGCGGCGCGCTTTGCGTTTGCATCCGGACGGACGTTAAATCCAATGACGATGGCGTTCGATGCCGTCGCCAGCGAAATATCCGATTCGGTGATGGCGCCGACAGCCGCGTGGATGATTTTCACCCGCACGCCTTCCACATCGATTTTTTGCAAGGCGGCGACAAGCGCCTCAACCGATCCTTGAACATCGGCTTTGACGATCAAATTCAGCTCTTTCATTTCGCCTTGCTTAATTTGTTCAAACAAATCATCCAAGCTGACGCGCGTTTTGGCGCTTCGCTGCTCCTGCAGCTGCCGCTGCGCCCGCGCCTCCGCGATTTGCCGCGCCTTTTTCTCATCCTCAAACACCATGAAGCGGTCGCCGGCTTGCGGCACTTCATGCAGCCCCGTAATTTCGACTGGCATGGACGGAGTCGCCTCTTTGACGCGCCGGCCGCTGTCGTTCACCATCGCGCGCACGCGCCCGTATGTTGTGCCGACGACAATCGGATCGCCGACACGCAACGTTCCCGCTTGAATCAAAAGCGTTGCCACCGGGCCACGCCCTTTATCAAGCTTCGCTTCGATCACCGTACCGACCGCACGCCGGTTCGGGTTGGCTTTTAATTCTTCCATCTCACTGACAAGCAAAATCATTTCCAAAAGATGATCAAGGCCCTCTTTCGTTTTCGCCGACAACTTGCAGAAAATCGTATCGCCGCCCCATTCCTCCGGAACGAGGTTGTATTCCATCAATTCTTGCATGACGCGGTCCGGGTTCGCTTCCGGCTTATCGATTTTGTTGATGGCGACAATAATCGGCACGTTTGCCGCCTTGGCGTGGTTGATCGCTTCCACCGTCTGCGGCATGACCCCGTCATCCGCGGCAACGACAAGAATGACGATATCGGTCACTTGCGCGCCGCGCGCCCGCATCGTTGTAAACGCTTCATGCCCCGGCGTATCGAGGAACGTAATTTTTTTTGTCATTGACCGTCACTTGATACGCACCGATGTGTTGCGTAATACCGCCGGCTTCTTGCTCCGTCACTTTGGAATGGCGGATCGCATCAAGCAACGTCGTTTTCCCGTGGTCGACGTGCCCCATGATCGTCACGACCGGCGGCCGTTCAACCAAATCTTCCGGCGCATCGACAATTTCGATCGCTTCAAAGTTCGTCTCATCGATCGTCACTTTTTCTTCGACTTCAACGCCGTAATCCGAGCAGATGAGCTCGATGGCGTCTTTGTCTAAATCTTGGTTGATTGTCGCCATCACGCCGAGCATAAACAGCTTCTTAATAATTTCCGACGGTTCGCGGCCAAGCTTTTTCGCCAGTTCGGCCACGGTAAGCGAGCCTTCAAACGTAATTTTTTTCGGCAGCTCTTTTTCTTTTTTCGCCGGCTGCGGCGCTTGTTTGGCGGCTGGTGCTGCCTGCTTTTTCCCTTTCGCCGGCCCTTTTCCTTTCTTTTTCGCCGCTTGGAGCAGTTTCTTTTCTTGCTGTTGCGCCTCGGTTTTTTTCGTTTCCTTCCCTTTTGGCGCTCCCTTTTTCTTCGCCGGTTTCATTTTCGCCTCTTCTTTGCTGTCGTCAAACATTTCCTCATCAGCAAAATCGGCCGCTTTCGCCGGCGTCGGCCGTTTCGGCTTCTCCGTTTTCTTTTCCGCCTTTTTCTCTTCTTTTTTCCCGGTGTTCGGGCGATATTGATGGTCGAGTTTTTCGACGACATCAGCCTCCAGCATCGCCATATGGTTGTTCACTTCAATATTCATTTCTTTCAATTTATGAATGACGTCCTTGCTTGGAACGTTCTGTTTTTTCGCGTATTCATACACACGCATTTTCGACATACAGTCACCCCCATTAAGATCGGTCGAGCATCGTTTGCAATTGGCGCGCAAACCCTTCGTCGATGACAGCGACAACGACGCGGGCGTCCTTGCCGATCGCGCCGCCAAGCACATACCGGTCCGGCACTTTGCAAAGCGGGACGCCATAAAACGTGCATTTGTCCGTCACTTTTTTTTTCGGTGTTGACCGATGCGTCTTGCGAAAGCAAGACGAGCCGCGCCCGACCCCGCTGCACTTCTTTGACGACAAGCTCCTCGCCGGAGACGACTTTGCCCGCCCGCTGCGCCAATCCAAGCAGCGATGCCCAACGGTTATGCTTCATGTCCGGCCTGTTTCTCCTTTTCCGCCAAGGCGAGCAATTCGTCATAAATCGCATCATCGATGTCTGCTTTTAAATGGCGGGCCAAAATGTTTTTCTTTTTCGCCTGCAAAATGCATTCCGGATCAAGGGTAATATACGCGCCGCGCCCCGCCTTTTTGCCGGTTGGGTCGATCGACACTTCCCCCTCTTTCGAGCGGACGATGCGCACCATCTCCCGTTTCGGCTTCATCTCTCCAGTGACGACGCATTTGCGCAACGGAATTTTCTTTTGCGCTGCCATTTTTCATTCCCCCTCACTCGATTTCCGCTGATTGATCAAACGATGGGCCGTTTTCTTCGCTATTTTCATTATCGGCCGCCGCATCGCTGAAATCAAGCGAAGTGGATGGCGCATGCGGATCAATGCCCATCTCCCGCGCTTCCGATTCGCTTTTAATATCAATTTTCCAGCCGGTCAATTTCGCCGCCAGCCGCGCGTTTTGCCCGCGTTTGCCGATGGCGAGCGACAGCTGATAATCCGGAACGATGACCGTCGTCGCCTTTTGCTCCTCGTTGACAATGACGCGCAACACTTTCGCCGGGCTTAACGCGTTGGCGACAAACTCCACCGGATCGGCCGACCAGCGGACGATATCGATTTTTTCTCCGTTCAGCTCATCAACAATGGCCTGCACGCGTTGCCCTCTCGGTCCGACGCATGCGCCGACCGGATCGACTTCCGGGTTGTCGGAGTGGACGGAAATTTTCGAACGGTCGCCGGCTTCGCGGGCGATCGATTTAATCTCGACCGTTCCGTCGTAAATTTCCGGCACTTCGAGCTCAAACAGCCGTTTCAACAGTCCCGGGTGGGTGCGGGAGACGAAAATTTGCGGCCCTTTTGTCGTTTTTTCCACTTTCGTAATGTATACTTTCAACCGGTCGTGCGGCTTATATGTTTCATTCGGCATTTGTTCGTTTGCCGGCAGGAGCGCCTCCGCCTTGCCGAGGCTGACGTAGACAAAGCGCGGGTCGACGCGCTGAACGATGCCGGTCATAATGTCCTCTTCACGGTCGACAAATTCGGCGTAGATGATGCTCCGCTCTGCCTCGCGCACGCGCTGGGTGACGACTTGCTTCGCCGTCTGTGCGGCGATGCGCCCGAAATCGCGCGGCGTCACTTCGAGCTCGACGACGTCGCCGATTTGATAATTCGGATTGATCCGCTGCGCCTCCTCAAGCGAAATTTCAAGGCGCGGATCGGCCACCTCTTCGACGACATCTTTGCGCGCGAACACGCGGATCGTGCCGGTGTCCATATTGAGATCGACGCGCACGTTTTGCGCCTGCCCGAAATTGCGTTTATACGCCGAAACGATCGCCGCTTCGATCGCTTCCATCACGACTTCTTTGCTGATGCCTTTTTCCCGCATCAGATCGGCTAACGCCTCAAGCAATTGCGTGTTCATGCAACAAAAATCCCCCTTTTGCGATTAGAAGAAAATGACGGCTAATCGGGCGCTTGCCACTTTTTCATACGGAATGGCGACCGTTTTTTGCCGTCCGCGGTCTTTGACCAACAGCGTCACGGTCGTTCCGTCAAAAGCGGTTAGTTCGCCTTCAAACTGCTTTTCTCCTTCAATGGGCTCATACGTTTTGATATATACATGTTTCCCAATGGCCTTGGCAAAATCTTTTGCCTTTTTCAGCGGCCGCTCCGCTCCGGGCGATGATACTTCCAAAAAATAGTTATGCGGAATCGGATCGACTTCATCGAGCTTTTCGCTCAATTTTTCGCTGACAGCACCGCATTGTTCAATATCGACGCCATCGTCAGAGTCAATGAAGACGCGCAAAAACCAATTTTTCCCTTCCTTCACATATTCAATATCGACGAGTTCAAGCCCCATTTCGTCTAAGATCGGTGTGACGAGTTGTTCGACCGTTTCTGTCACCTTTTTGCTCATTGTGTTCCTCCTTACCGAGCAAACGTGCATGCGTGGCATAATGAGAAAATCCCCTGCACAAGGCGGGGAATGAACGAGAGATGGGTGCCCATTCAAGACGAAAGAGTGGGTTTCCCCACTCTCTGCTTGCCATTATCTTTGCCAATTCCACTAAAACTATAACACATTGGGAAATATATTGCAACGGGAAACTGCCGCTCGGGCGAAAGAGCGCTGTCCGCTTCCTTCAGCGGCGGCGTTTCCACTAAAACAGCGACAGCTGGTTATGGTCTGGAAGCGAGTCAAGGCAGCCGCGGCTTTCTAGATACTCGAGCAGCGTTTTCGACAATTTGCCGCGCTGTTGCAAATCCTCCTTCGACAAAAACTCGCCTTCCTCGCGGGCGCGCACGATCGCCTGCGCCACGTTCGTCCCAAGCCCCGGAATGGCGTTGAACGGCGGAATGAGAGAATTGCCGTCAATGACGAATTCCGTCGCCTGCGAGCGGTACAAATCGATATTTTTAAAGGAAAAGCCGCGCTCGCACATCTCTAAGGCCACCTCAAGAACCGTGAGCAAGCTTTTTTCTTTCGCCGTCGCCTGAATGCCTTTGGCGTTGATTTCCTCAATCCGCTTGCGAATGGCGGCTGATCCTTTGATCATGGCGTCAAGGTCAAAGTCCTCCGCCCGCACCGTAAAGTACGACGCGTAATACAAAAGCGGATGGTGCACCTTAAAGTAGGCGATGCGCACCGCCATTAACACGTAGGCGGCGGCGTGCGCTTTCGGGAACATGTACTTGATTTTTTTGCATGAATCGATGTACCACTCCGGCACATCATGTTTGCGCATTTCTGCTTCAAACTCCGGCGTTAAGCCTTTTCCTTTGCGCACGGATTCCATGATTTTAAAAGCGAGCGACGGCTCGAGCCCGCGGTAAATCAAATAGACCATAATGTCGTCGCGGCAGCCGATGACTTCCGATAACGTACACGTGCCGTTTTGAATGAGCTCTTGCGCGTTGCCGAGCCACACATCGGTGCCGTGCGACAAGCCGGAAATTTGCACGAGTTCGGAAAACGTTTTTGGCCTTGTCTCTTCCAACATTTGCCGAACGAAGCGCGTGCCAAACTCCGGAATGCCGATCGTGCCGACATTGCACATGATTTGCTCCGGCGTAACGCCAAGCGGCTCGGTGCTGCTGAAAATGCCCATCACATCCGGGTCGTCGGTCGGGATCGTTTTCGGATCGATGCCGCTTAAATCTTGCAGCATGCGAATGACCGTCGGATCGTCGTGCCCGAGAATATCGAGCTTCAACAAATTGTCGTGGATCGAATGGAAGTCGAAATGGGTCGTCCGCCATTCAGAGGACGTGTCATCGGCCGGATATTGAATCGGCGTAAAATCGTAAATTTCCATATAATCAGGGACGACGATGATGCCGCCCGGATGCTGTCCGGTCGTCCGCTTCACCCCGGTGCAGCCAGCCGCGAGCCGGTCGATTTCCGCGCCGCGCAGCTCTAAGTTATGGTCGCTCGCATACGCTTTGACAAATCCGTACGCCGTTTTGTCAGCGACCGTGCCAATCGTCCCGGCGCGGTAGACGTTGTCTTCGCCAAACAGCACTTTCGTATAGTTGTGGGCGCGCGGCTGGTATTCGCCGGAAAAGTTCAAGTCGATATCCGGCACTTTGTCGCCTTTAAAGCCGAGAAACGTCTCAAACGGGATGTCGTGCCCGTCTTTCTTGTATTTCGTCCCACATCGCGGGCAGTTTTTATCCGGCAAATCAAACCCTGAGCCGACTGAACCGTCGTTAAAGAACTCCGAATGCTTGCAGTTTGGGCAAACGTAATGCGGCGGCAGCGGATTGACCTCGGTGATTTCCGTCATCGTCGCGACAAACGACGAGCCGACCGATCCGCGCGACCCGACAAGGTAGCCGTCATCGAGCGATTTTTTCACAAGCTTGTGCGAGATCAAATAAATGACCGCAAAGCCATGGCCGATGATGCTTTTTAGCTCCTTCTCAAGCCGCTCTTCAACAAGTTTCGGCAACGGGTCGCCGTAAATTTCCTTCGCCCGCCGGTAGCTCATTTCCCTGATTTCCTCGTCCGCCCCTTCAATGCGCGGCGTATACAGCTCATCTTTGATCGGCTTGACATCGCCGATTAACGAAGCGATTTTTTGCGTGTTGTCAACGACGATTTCCTTCGCTTTTTCCGGCCCTAAAAACGAGAAGCAGTCAAGCATTTCATTCGTCGTACGGAAATATACATCCGGCAGTTCATGGCGGTTGAGCGGATTCGCCCCGCCTTGCGAATGGATTAAGATTTTCCGGTAAATTTTATCTTCTGGGTTCAAGTAATGGACGTTGCCAGTGGCGACAACCGGGATGTCAAGCTTCTCACCAAGGGCGACGATGCTGCGGATGATGTTTTTGATCATCTCTTCGTCTTTCACATAATCCATCTCGATGAGCGGCTTGTACACGTCCGGCGGATGCACTTCAAGAAAATCGTAAAAACGGGCGATGTCTTCGACTTCTTCCGGCGCCTTTTGGATCAAGTTGTCAAACAGCTCTCCTTTGTCGCAGCCCGAGCCGACAAGCAGGCCGTCGCGGTGCTTGACGAGCACGGAGCGCGGGATGCGCGGCACACGGTGAAAATATTGAATGTGCGACAATGACACAAGCTTGAACAAATTTTTCAATCCAGTCTCGTTTTGCGCCAACAGCGTCACATGGAACGGGCGCGCAAGCCGATAGGACGCTTCGCTGTGCGTGCGGCTGTTTAATTCGTCATGAAACAGTATGCCGCGCTCTTCCGCTTCCTTCAACAGCCGCATAAGCAAATGCCCGGTCGCCTCCGCGTCGTAGATGGCGCGGTGATGCTGCGTCAATTCAATGTCAAATTTTTTGCACAATGTATTGAGCCGATGGTTTTTCAAATCCGGGTATAAAAAACGGGCCAGCTCGAGCGTATCGATGACTGGATTCGCGATTTTGCCGCGCCCCATGCGAGCGAGGCCCGCGTTTAAAAAACCGATGTCAAAGCTGGCGTTGTGGGCAACAAGCGTCGCATCGCCGGCCCAGTCAACAAAACGGGCTAGCACCTCGTCCGGCTTCGGGGCGTCTTTCACCATCTCATCGGTGATCCCAGTCAGCTCCATCGTTGTCACTGACAACGGATGTCCAGGGTTGGCAAACGACATGAACCGGTCGATGATCTCGCCGTCTTTCACTTTCACCGCCGCCAGCTCAATGATCGTATTGTACACAGCCGACAGGCCCGTCGTCTCGACGTCAAAGACGACGTACGTTTCCTCCGAAAGACGGCGGTGCGTTTCATTGTAGGCGATCGGCACGCCATCGTCGACGATGTTCGCCTCAAGGCCGTAAATGACCTTCATGCCGTGTTTTTTCGCCGCGCTGTAGGCCTCCGGAAACGACTGAACAACGGCATGGTCGGTGACGGCGATCGCCGGATGCCCCCATTTTTTCGCTTGCTCAATGAGTTTTGTCACCGAGGTGACCGCGTCCATTTGGCTCATCGGGGTATGCAAATGGAGCTCGACCCTTTTTTCCCCTTCCGGCGCCGTATCTTGCCGTTCGTTTGCGGCGATTTCGTTCAAATCGTTGGCGATGATGACCAAATCACGGACGAACGTATCGTTTTGCACGCTGCCGCGCACTTTCACCCACATGCCTTTTTTGACGCCGCTCATGAGCTCGGCGTCCTCTTTGTCGCGCGAGAACATTTTGACTAAAATCGAGTTCGTGTAATCGGTGATTTTCATGGTCAACAGCGTGCGGCCGCTTTTTAATTCGCTCACTTCGGCGTCAAATACATAGCCTTGCACCACGACGCGCCGCTCTTCTTCGACGATCGTTTCAAGCCGCCGCACCGGCTCCTCGTCGCGGATCGGATAGCCGATGACAAGCGGACCGGACGGCGGCGCAGACGCGGCCTTTTCTTCTTCCCTCGCTAAATCGGTCAGTACAGCAAGCGCTCGCTCTTCGTCCTCTTGCTGTTTTTGCGCCAAAAACTGTTCCATTTCTTGCTTGGACGGCTCGACGCTGACGTCAAGCTGAAGGGGGGGAAACCCAAACGAAGCGTACACATCAGCGATTTTTTTGGCGAACCGCCGTTTGATCGCCAGCGCTTCCGCTTCATGGCGGGCAACGACAAGCAGCTTGTTTCCTTTCAGCTCAGGCGTCTGCCGGCTGAGCCAATCGACAAGCGGCGACATGCCTTCTTGCAGCTCGGCAAGGCAAAGCGGCCAATACACCTGCACATCCGCCTCAGTTACGCGCGGCGCTTCGACCTCCATCGTATGGCGGACGGCGGCGATATGGCGGAACGCCGTCTGCAGCCGATCGGCAAACGTTTTGTATACATGAACCGGCAGCACGTTGTCGAACTGAAAATAAAAATGCCAGCTTTTCTCCTCTTTATCGATCACGACTTTGCGAATGGCTGCCTCACGAAAATGCGGCATCCATTCGTCCGACGTCATCTTCAGCTGCTCAAGCAGGATGAGAAACCGCTCTTTTTGCTCTTTTGTCACCATGACGTCCGTTTGTTCCCCTCTCAACATCATTCTCTTTCTATATCATACCATAACAAAAGCGCCGGCGAAAAAGACAGAATTCTTTTTCGAAAGCGCCGGCACTCATGATTGAAGGAGACGGCGCGCAGTGTCGACAAGCTCGCTGACCGGCACATCGAACGTCTCGCCCGTTTTCCGCACTTTTACTTCCACAACGCCTTCGCCCGCTCGCTTGCCGACGGTGACGCGGAGCGGAATGCCGATCAAATCGCTGTCGGCAAACTTCACTCCGGCCCGTTCGGGGCGGTCGTCATACAACACTTCAAACCCAGCCTGTCCGAGCTTTTCATACCACTCTTCCGCCAACGCGCGCTGTTCATCGCTTTTTGCGTTCGCTGTAAGCAAATGGATGTGAAACGGTGCGACCGAAGCCGGCCACACAAGCCCGTGTTCGTCAGCAAACTGTTCGGCGATTGCGGCCACCAATCTTGATACGCCGATGCCGTAGCAACCCATGATCATCGTCTGCGTTTGGCCGTTTTCATCCAAATAGACGGCGTTCATCGCTTCGCTGTATTTTGTCCCCAGCTTAAACACATGCCCGACTTCAATGCCGCGGGCAAAGCGGATCGTCCCTTTGCCATCCGGCGACGGGTCGCCTTCTTTTACGAAGCGCAAATCGGCGTATTGACTGACGGCAAAATCGCGGCCCGGGTTGACTCCGATGTAATGGTATCCTTCCTCGTTCGCGCCGCAGACGCCGTTCGTGATGGCGGCGACAGCATGGTCCGCGATCACCGTGACGTCTTCGCTGACGCCGATCGGGCCGAGCGAACCGATTGGAGCGTTCATCACCCGCTCCGTTTCTTCCGGCGTCGCCAATTCGACGACCGTCGCGTCGAGTGCGTTTTTCACCTTCACCTCGTTCGCTTCATGATCGCCGCGGACGAGAACGAGCACATAGCGGCCGTCCACATTGAACAAGAGCGATTTAATGCAACGCTCCGGCGAGACTTGCAAATAGGACGTGACTTCATTGATCGTTTTTTGCCCCGGCGTCGCCACTTTTTTCAATTCGGCTGGCGGCTCATCGCTTTTTTCGTACGTGGCCACGACCGGCGCCATCTCGATGTTGGCGGCATAGTCAGACGCATCGGAGTAGGCGATCGTATCTTCGCCGATGTCAGATAACACCATAAACTCATGCGTATCTTTGCCGCCAATCGCCCCCGAGTCGGCGATGACGGCGCGGAAGTTCAATCCGCAGCGGCGGAAAATGTTCGCATACGCCTCATACATGTTGTTGTACGTTTCATCCAAGCTTTCTTTCGACGTATGGAACGAGTAGGCGTCTTTCATCATGAACTCGCGGCCGCGCAACAGCCCAAAACGCGGACGCTTTTCATCGCGGAATTTCGTTTGGATTTGGTACAAGACAAGCGGCAGCCGCTTGTACGTTTTCACTTCGTCGCGGACGATCGCCGTGATCATTTCCTCATGCGTCGGCCCGAGGGCGAAATCGCGCTCGTGCCGGTCTTTTAAGCGCATCAGTTCCGGCCCGTACGAGTACCAGCGGCCGGACTGCTGCCAAAGCTCAGCTGGCTGCAAGGCCGGCATGAAGAGCTCCATCGCTCCAATTCGGTTCATTTCCTCGCGAATGATGGCTTCCACTTTTTGCAAAACACGCTGCCCAAGCGGCAAAAACGTATAGACGCCGCTTGCGCTTTGACGAATGAAGCCGGCCCGCAGCAGGAGCTGATGGCTTTTCACTTCCGCATCCGCCGGCACTTCACGCAACGTCGGAATAAATGCTTGACTTTGTCTCATCCATTAGCCACCTCGTTTTCTCTCTATAGGAAAAATTTTTGAATGTCATTCCATGTCACCACAAGCATCAGCAACATCAGCAAGGCAAAGCCGATAAAATGAACCATTCCTTCTTTTTGCCGGTCGACCGGCTTGCCGCGCACCGCTTCAATGGCGAAAAAGAGGAGCCGCCCGCCGTCTAGCGCCGGCAATGGCAACAAGTTGACAATCCCCAGGTTGATGCTTAAAATCGCGCCCCATTTCATCAAGTAGTAGATCCCAGACTCCGCCACCTTGCCGGTCGATACAGCGATGCCGACCGGTCCGGACAGCATGTCAAGCTGAAACTGGCCGGTGATCAATTGGCCGAGCCCCGTTACAATTTCCCGCGTCCAGTAATACGTCTCAACCAGCCCCTGCTTGATCGAGCCCAACACCGATTTTTCCATCGGCTGATAGACGCCGATCAAGCCGATCGTCTCCCCTTGCACCGTTTTCGCCTCCGGAGTGACCGTCACACTCCGTTCTTTCCCATTCCGCTCAATTTGAAACTGAAGCGGTTCTCCCGGATGGGCGCGAATCGTGTTGACGATTTCCGTCCATGTTTCCATCCGTTCGCCGTTAATGGCGATCACTTTATCCCCTTGCTTCAAGCCGGCGGCGCGCGCCGCTCCTTCCGGCGTCAGCTCGCCGATCACCGGCTTGTCGACCGGATAGCCTTGCAAAAGACCGATGATGATAAAGACAACGAGCGACAAGAGAAAGTTGGCGAGCGGTCCGGCCAAAATCGTCATCGTTCGCTGCCCGAGCGTTTTTGCCGCAAATTGGCGATGGTACGGAGCAATTTGAATCTCTTGGCGGTCGACGACGAAAAACGCCGGCTCCTTGACCGTAAACCGCTCGAACCGCTCGCCGTCCGTATAGCCGGTCACATACATGCCATGCTCTAAATCGGCCTCTTCCACTTCCACTACGCGGATATTCGGATAATCGTCCTTATGGTTGAGGACGATTTTTTCCACTTGGCCGCTCTCATCAAGCAAAAGACCGACGACTTGCCCACGCTTCAATTCAATCGTCTCCGGGTCTTCACCGGCCATGCGGACGAAGCCGCCAAGCGGGAGCAGGCGGATCGTGTACACCGTTTCGTTTTTCTTGAACGAAAACACTTTCGGCCCGAAGCCGATGGCAAATTCGCGGCACAAAATGCCGGCCCGTTTTGCTAGCAGCAAGTGCCGAGCTCGTGAAAAAAGACGAGGGCACCAAAGACGACGATAAATGAAATGATCGATTCCAACGTTTCAACCACCTTTATGATAGTAGTGAGCGGACGTAGGCGCGCGCGTCCGCATCGATTTCACGAATGTCCTCAAGCTGCGGATTGCTCACTGGCCGATGGCGCTCGAGCGCGCGTTCAATCCACTCCTCGATGGCCAAAAACGGTATGCGCCCGGCTAAAAACGCCGCCACCGCCTCCTCATTGGCCGCATTCAACACCGTCGGCAGCGAGCCGCCGCGCTTGCCAGCCTCATAGGCGAGACGCAAACAGCGATAGCGGTCGAAATCAACCGGGGCGAAATGGAGCGCCCCAAGCGAGATGAAATCAAGCGGCTTGGCGGATGGGAGCGGCAACCGCTTTGGATACGCAAGCGCATATTGGATCGGAACGCGCATATCCGGCGTTCCAAGCTGCGCCAATACACTTGTGTCACGGAACTGAACGAGCGAATGGATGATGCTTTCTCGATGCAAAACAACCTCAATCCGCTCATACGGCAGCCCGAACAGCCAATGAGCCTCAATGACCTCAAATCCTTTATTCATCATGGTCGCCGAATCAATCGTAATTTTTGCCCCCATCGACCAGTTCGGATGGCAAAGCGCCTCCTCAACCGTCACATGAGCGAGCTCTCGGCGCGTCTTGTCGCGGAAGCTGCCGCCGGATGCGGTCAGAATGAGTTTGTCAACGTGTTCCATCCTTTCCCCTTGCAGACATTGAAAAATGGCGGAATGTTCACTGTCAACTGGCAACAGCGGCACACCGCGCCGCTTGGCTGCAGCCATGACGAGATGTCCGGCGACAACGAGCGTCTCTTTGTTGGCGAGGGCGATCGCTTTTCCCGCTTCAATCGCCTTCAGCGTCGGCACAAGGCCGACGCTGCCGACGACAGCGGTGACGACAACATCGGCTTGTGGGCAAACGGCTGCTTCAATCAATCCTTCCTCTCCGTACACGATCGTCGTCCGCCCGCGGTACTCGCGATAAAGAACTTTATACGCATCACGGTCAGCGACGGCGACAAGACTTGGGGAAAATTCAGCGATCAGCCGCCTCGCCGCCTCGATATTTTTCCCGACCGATGCGGCGGCCAAGCGGAATTCGTCCGGATGGGCGCGGATGACATCGAGCGTCTGTGTGCCGATCGATCCGCTCGCCCCTAATATACTAATATATTTCAATCGTTTCACTCCTCACCCGCTTATCGTGCGATTTCAAGCAATATGTACAATATCGGCAGCACGAACAGCAAGCTGTCAAACCGGTCTAAAATGCCGCCATGTCCCGGCAAAATCGCCCCGGAATCTTTGACGCCGTAATGGCGCTTAAATGCCGATTCGATCAAATCGCCGAGCTGACCGAACACCGACAGCAGCAGCGCGACGCCAAGCGCGGCCGCCAAACTGCCAAACGGCGCCGCCGCCCACTCGTAAATCGCGGCGACAACAGCCGCGGAAGCGATGCCGCCGATGGCGCCTTCCACCGTTTTTTTTTGGGCTGATCTCCGGCCATAGCTTGCGCCGGCCAAACGCGCGGCCAAAGAAATACGCCCCAATGTCAGTCGCCCAAATGACAAACAAGGCATAAACGAAGTACACGAACCCAACCAAACGAACAGCGCCGAAACAGAAAAACCCTACGCCGACATAGACGACCGCCAAAACGACAAACGCCGCCTCATCGAACGAGAGCGCATTTTTCGTCACGACCGTACCGACAAGCAACAAAAAAGCCAAAGCGGCGAGCACGCCAAATTTGGCGGTCCCAGACGCCAACCACTCGCCGCCGTAACGGGCGGGAACGAGCAACAGCCAAAGGGCGATCAATCCAGCCGCCCCGACAAACGACAACGGGTGCATCCCTTTCATCCGCAACAATTCAAACAGCCCAATCGTGGCCAATATATATGTTACTATTATAAACGGAAATCCGCCAAAAATAACAATCGGCAAAAAGAGCGCCGCCGCTATGACTCCGGTGATGATTCGCTGCTTCATCGCGCTGACACTCCTCCAAATCGGCGGTCGCGCCGCTGGTAAGCGGCAATCGCCTCTAAGAAATGTTGCTCCGTAAAATCCGGCCATAAGACATCCGTAAACCAAAGTTCCGTATACGCCAACTGCCAAAGCATGAAATTGCTCAAGCGAATCTCCCCGCTCGTACGGATGAGCAAGTCAGGGTCAGCGAGCCCGCTCGTCATCAAGTACGAGGAAATGAGCGGCTCGGTGATGTCTTCCGGCGCGAGCATCCCGCGTTCGACGTCTTTGGCGATCTGCTTTACGGCGGCAGCGATTTCCGCCCGGCTTCCATAATTAAGGGCAAAGTTTAACACAAGGCCGGTGTTGCCGCTTGTTTCCTTCACGGCTTTCTCGACCGCCCGGCGCGTATGATCGGGCAGCGCCTCCGTATGACCGATCACTTGGACTTTGACATTTTCGGCGACGAGCTCGGGAAGAAACGTCGTCAAAAACTGTTCCGGCAGCTTCATCAAATAATCGACTTCACTTTTCGGACGTTTCCAGTTTTCTGTCGAAAACGCGTAAAGCGACAAAATCTGAATCCCCAGCTCATTCGCAAAACGAGTGATTTTGCGCACAACTTGCATGCCTTCGTAATGGCCGGCCGCCCTCGGCAGCGCCCGCTTTTTCGCCCATCTCCCGTTTCCGTCCATAATGATGGCGACGTGGTTCGGCATCGGATGCCTGAGCACCTCTTCTTTCGTCACCGGGACGTCTTTCTCTTTTGTTTTTCGCATTTTATTGAACATACGAGTCCTCCGGGATCGTGTTTTGCCTTTCCATTATAGCAAAAAAA
>NZ_ATCO01000155.1:0-9655 GCF_000422025.1 Geobacillus sp. WSUCF1
TTTATCGTACCTATGAGGGATTGAAACTGAACGCGAAGCGAAAAGCACAACAAGAGGAGCAAACGTTTTTATCGTACCTATGAGGGATTGAAACCTTGTACATATCTTGATTTTTCTCCCTCGATAACTTCGGGTTTTTATCGTACCTATGAGGGATTGAAACCAATTAATTTATTTTCTTCTTTTACGCAAGGAAAAACGTTTTTATCGTACCTATGAGGGATTGAAACCCTTTTTCAATAAAATAGTCCAAGTTTTTCATTTTTTTTCGTTTTTTATCGTACCTATGAGGGATTGAAACTTTTTGCTTGCGGCGGTCAAGCCAATCTATGATGTTTTTATCGTATCCACAAGGAACTGAACCCTCTTCATCTTCGCGCGCAGGTGTGATGGGGGGCTCGTTGTTGTCGCAGAGTTAGTTCAGACCACATCTCTCATTTGCTTCGTTTGCGGTGATGAAGCATTGTGCGTAACGGATGGGCGCCTGCGGAACAGGCAGTACAGCATTCTAAGTTGGGCAAAGGCATTTCTAGTCTCACGGGTTGCCTTTCTAAGTGACGGGAGAAAAAAATAAGATGGCAGCGATCTATGTTGGCGGCATCTTTCGATCGAGGGAATCCCTTCTGAGCAGGGGATTCTTTTTTTGTGTTTCGTCCTCCGACGTTGTTTTGCGTCGCTCCTTAAAAGGGGGAAGCAACGGAAAAACCAGCTGGAAGAGACGCTCTTTTACTTTCGAGGGCCCTTGTTATTTTCCATTCGCCTTCGTGAAGTTGGGTGGAAAATTCGTTTTTCACCCGTCTCTTCAGTGGGAAAATGTTTGAAATTGTTAAAAATATCCTCCTCTATAATTGAAAAATAGGATATAATTGATATAAACATAGCTATATTTTCCTGAGATGAAAGAAATATGGAGGGGAAGGGCGGTTGTACCAGCATATTGTTGTAACGTGTGGTGTGTCGTTGCTGACAGGAAACAGGAACGTTTTCTCGATGAATCGGGATGAAATCATGGGGGAGATTCGTCCTTGGTTGAGCGCGACCAACATCGACGAGGAAAAACAACGAAAAATTGATGAATGGATTCGCCATGCCGGGCAGTTTGCTCATGAGGCCGCCCGAGATCCCAATCGTGTGTCGGCGGAATATTCGATGATTTACGAACTTCGTAGACAAGGGAAATTGGCGGAAAGGCCGACGGTCGTTCTCATTGTGACGGAAACGGTTGGGGGACGGATTGTGGAAGCCATCTTGACGAGGTTGCTTGAGGAGGACTTTCAAGCAAATGTCCGCATTATATATGTGGACGTTGATGTGAACCATCCGAGACGGATGCAGGAGACATTGGGAGAGTACATGTGGAAGGTGGCGGATGCTCTCTCCCACGGGGAACCGTCAACAACTTGTTTCGCCCCAATCGGTGGGTATAAAGTGATGACATCGTTGGGCTACATCGTCGGGGCATTTCTGCACTATCCGACAGCTTATATGCATGAGGACGGCCAAGTGTTACATGAGATTCCTCCTGTGCCGATACATATTGATGAGCAATTTGTTCATGATCACTTTGATCTGTTGCGGAAATGCCAAAAGGACATGTTGATGCGGATTCGCTTTCTTACCGCGAAAAACAATGTATTCTTCAATATCCGTTTTTGTTCCAGCAAGAGGATGGTCTTGTGTATTTAAGTGCATTTGGACAATTTTTGTTTGAACATGAAAAATATAAACATTTGTTTGCGACCACGTACCTTGTATCCAAACAAGTCGCCAATATGTTGCAACACAATCATCACCAGTTGCTGTTTGTGCACCAACAAATGCGGGAGCTGGTAAAGAAGCTGAAGCATGAAGAGGGAGACATGGGCGTTTTGTACCACGAAAAGTCATTCAAAACGATTGATGTCCGAAAAGTGAAATATCACTTGTACAAAGGAGCGAGCAACGGACAGACGGCGTTTCGCCTTGCTTACCGATACGATGAAAAAGAAGATTGCTTGTATGCCAACTATTTATGGCTTGACCATAACCGATATGAGCGGGAAGCGGAAAGAGGAAAAGGGATTTATGAAGAGGATTCTGAGTTTATCGATATCACGAAACAATTGGCGGGAGTGGGGAGATAAGCGTGGGGAGAAGGGTATTGTTGTCGTTTCTTGGATTGAGCGATTATGAATATTGTTATTACACATACGAGGGCAAATCGTCTTCTTATACGCGTTTTATCCAGACAGCGGTGTATGAGTTGTTTCGCGGGGATGGACCGATGGATGTGGTGGTGTTTGCGACGAAAGAAGCGCGGGAGCGGAATGGGCGAGACCGCTTCAAAGGGGAGGAGCGGCTGGAGGGCTTGATCACCGCTTTTCAGCGCATCGCTCCTGAGGCGAATGTGAAGCTCGTGGAAATGGAAAGCCGTCAGGATGAACAGGCCAATTGGCGGTTGTTTGACTGCATTCTGAATGAAATTCGGGAAGGGGATACGATTTATTTTGACATCACCCACAGTTTCCGTTCCATCCCGTTTGTCGCGCTCATCGTGTTGAACTACGCCCGCTTTGTGAAAAAAACGGACATTGGCGCGATCGTTTACGGCTGGTTTGAAATGCTTGGGCGTCCAGTCGATGTCAAACAGTTGCCTCCAGAACGGCGGTTGGCGCCGATTGTCAATTTGACAAGCATGGCGAGGCTGCTCGATTGGACGAACGGGGTCGATCAATTTTTGCGCACGGGGGATGCCTCCATCATCCAGGCGCTGACCGCGAAAGAAAACAGCGAAGTGTTCCGCAATCCGTCTTCGAGCCAGACAATGCGAAACGAAGTGAAAGAATTAAATCAGTTGACGAAGCAGCTTGATCAGACGGAAAAAGTGATCCGCACGTGCCGAAGCTTGCAAATCGATGAAGAAGTGCGGAAATTTCATGAACAGCTCGGCCGCGTTCGCTCAGCGTCGGCGGAAGCGATTAAACCGCTTGTCCCATTGTTGGATGTGATGGAGAAAAAGTATGCGATGTTTGATGATGATCCGATCATGAACAGTTGGAAGGCTGTGCGTTGGTGTTTGGACCACGGATTGATTCAGCAGGCGCTGACGATGTTGGAGGAAAATGCGGTGACGGCCGTTTGCCGGGTGTTGGGGCTTGATTTGCGGAATGAGAAGGCCCGGGAGATGTTCATTCGGCTATTGAAATTTTATTGCGAGATATTCCGAAAGAGGAATGGCGCGTTCGTTCCGTAGAGCGGGTTGAACAAATAATCGATTTCTTGTCTCCTTATAAGGGCGACTTAAAACGATTTAGCACGCTTAAGGAGCGGCGCAACGACATCAATCATGCTGGGGCGCGGCCGCAACCGCTAAAGGCGGAAAAGTTTTGGCCCGATGCGGAGCAGTCGTTCCGAGAACTTGGTGCGTTTTTTTGAACGTATGTCAGCGCTCGCAAAAACGATGCAAATCTCAAAGGAGAATGCGTGATGGCCTATCAGGAAAGCGGGGTAACAGCTGTTGCTCAGTCGTCATATCCGCTTGTTCTCTTGACGCCGGCCGCCATTCACGGCGCTGATCCGAGGGAGAAGGCGGAGTTTCGCCTTCCGTCGTTGCGAGGGGTATGGAGGTACTGGTGGCGGACGCTGCAGGATGAACCTCATCACGAAAAGCTGCTTGCCAAGGAGGAAGAGTGGTTTGGCGGCACGAGGAAAACAAAGCAGCAATCGCCTGTCCATCTAACGTTGGCAAGAGCGATGGAAGGGACAATGAGAGAAAATATTTTGCCGCATCGTACGTCTCCAACGTTGGTTCCGGCGCTTCCTGCCGGCGGGGAGGTGACCGTGACGCTCTCGGTGCGGAAGCGTCATCAAGAGCGATTGGCGCAATATGATTGGCACTTTCAATATATGCTTCACCTCGCCAGCTTCGGGCAGCGGTCGCGCCGCGGATTCGGAGCTGTGCAATGGACGGAGCATCAATGGGATCACGTTGAGGAATACGGTGAAAGTTTGCGTATGACGCTAGAACGCATCGGGGCGGCGGATGCGTTTTCCTTTGCGGAGCGCGGCTGCCTTGTGGCACGACGTGAAGACATCGCAACACCTCATCCGGTATTGTCCGCGGTGTGGGTTGGAGAAGGAAAAGAGAGCGCGGCGGAAGTGGTGAAGGCGTTTGGCAGGGCATCGCATGAAGCGAATCGTTATGGCAGCCTAGGATATATGAGAGGGAAAGAAGGAAAGCTTTCTTCCCCGTTATGGTGCACGGTGAGGAAAATCGGAGGCCGCTACTATCCGATTGTAACAGAAGTGAGAAACCATGACTCGCGCTACAGCGAGCCGCGCTATGAGCGAGATCGAAACCGGTTTTTAGAGATCGTTGGGGTGAGGATATGACCAATCGCTATATCGTCATTTTTACGGTCGGGCCTGTGCAGTCGTTTATCGCTTCAGCCCGCAAAACGGAAGATTTTTGGAGCGGAAGTTATATTTTGTCCCATTTGGTGCGAGAGGCGATCAAACAGTTTTACCAGTTGGATGCCAACTGTGAAGTCGTATACCCGCTCGTCACAAGGAGGAGTTGCGGTCGCCATCTGCGCGGGATTTTCGCATTGCTTCGATCCCGAACCGCGTGACGGTGGTGATGGAGGGAACAGAAGAAAAGGTTGGCGGCTGGCTGCGCGAAGTGGAGGACAATGTTCGCCAAGTGTTTCTGGACTTCTGCTTTCAAGCCATTCGACGCGTGTTTCCACATCTCACTGCCGAAGAGTATGAATGGCTGGAGATGATGGTGGAACAGCAAGTGCAGTCGTTTTTAGAAGTGTACTGGGTCGCTGAACCGTATGAGCCGTCCGCTTCGTTCCGGACCGTGCGTGAACGCGCCGAACGGCGGTTGGGGGCGCTGAAAAATGAGAAGCATTACATTCCTGTTTCCCAATTCGGCCTTGTTTGTTCCGTCTGCAAGGAAAGGGAGGCGCTGCGGCTTGCCGAGATCAAGGAAACGGATCATTACGGTGAGATCAAGCGGAAAACGCTCCACCTTTGGAAGCGGCGGGCGGAGAAATTTCAAGGAGCTGGAGGCGAAGAAGACGACCGCCGCTCGGGACGAATCAAGGACAACGAATTTTTATGCGGCATTTGCTTAGGCAAACGGGTGGCCCGCGATTACTTCTCCGCTTTGTTTGGCGCTTCGGTTTTGTCGTTTCCGTCTGTTCTCGAGATCGGAGCGGGCGATTATTACGCCGTGCTCATGATGGACGGGGACAACATGGGGAAATGGTTCTCCGGGGAACGGAAAGAGGAGTATAGTCAAACGAGCCAAAAACTGGCCCGGTTTGCGAAGGAAATCGTTCCGCGGATTGTCGAAGAACAATGCCGCGGCAAGCTCGTTTATGCAGGGGGGGATGACGTCCTTGCCTTCCTGCCGACCGAGACGGTGCTGAAAGCGGCTGAGGAGCTCCGATTGGCGTTTGGCGATGAACGGAAAGGATTAGGTCATGGAGCGACCGCCTCGTTTGGGGTGGTGATCGCTCACAAAAAGTCGCCGCTCCATCTCGTTCTTAACGCTGTCAGAGCGTTGGAGAAAAAGGCGAAACAGTATTCCAACGACAAGACGGGGCAGCGAAAGGACGCCCTTGCTTTAGCGCTTCACACCCGCTCTGGCGAGATTTCGGAAGCGGTTCTCCCATGGATGATTGGGGGAGAGAAGGTTTCACAATTATTGGATCAATGGATTAATCTGTTGAAAACATCCCTGTCGCCGAACTTTATTTTTCATTTCGCTTCCGCGTTTGCCCCGCTGCTGCATGAGCGGCACTGCCCTAAATGGGAGAATGGCGACATGCTCGCGACAGAGCTTCGGCGTTTGCTTAAGCGGTCTGTAAAAGAGGGAAGCCATCTGAGCGCCCAAGAGATCGCCCATCACACGCAAGTTCTTTTGTCTTTGCATGAAGCGGTTCGCAGCGGCTATGACTTTTTGTATCTGTTAAAGATATTGACCTTTTTCAAACGGAGCGAGGGGAACGGGCAATGACAAAATTAGTCTTGACACCGGTAGACACGTTTTTCTTTAAAAACCATCATGCGACGCAAGCGGGGGAGGCGACGGTGATGGAGTCGATATTCCCTCCGCGCCCGAATACGATTTACGGCGCGTTGCGGGCGGCGTACATTTATGCGTACAGCACGTTTGACGATTTTACGAGGGGCAGTGATGAACAGGTGAGGAGATGGATGGGCACCCCGACTGAGCGGGGGCAGTTCTGTCTCCATTATTGCACGCTGGTGAAAGAAGACGTCTTGTTCTTTCCCCTGCCCTTTGATTATCAAGTCATAGAGGAGGAAAAATCGCTCAAAGCGTATCCATTGCGGCTTGTCAAAGACCGAAAGCCTTCATCATCTGCTTCGATGTGGCGTCTGGCTTCTTCGCGGCGTGACAAAACGAAAAGTCCACAGCACTATTACGTCCCGATGGAGGAATGGAAGCAGGCGCTTCTGGAGAATAAGCCAATCTCTTCCCTTTGTTCATTGTCATCGTTCATCGCTCGGGAAGATAAGGTGGGAATTCAACTCGACACGTCCAGCCGAACAGCCCAAAAGGGGCTTTTATACCGGGTGGCGAAAGGGCGTTTTGTAGACGGGGCGTCCCTTGTCGCTTTCGTCGGTGATGGACCGGATTTCTCTGATGTCAAGTGGGCGCGGATCGGCGGGGAAAACCGGCCGTGGTCTATCCGCCAGCAGCCGGAAACGCTTCGTATATGGAATCCAGACGAGAAAAAGGGGATTGAACAAGACATTCAGCGGACAAAGCTGGCGAAAATCGTCTTTTTGTCTCCAGCTATTTTCTCGAACGGATCCCGTCCAGCGGCAATGGACGGCAATCAGTGGACATGGCCGAACGGGGCGGTCGTCACTTGGCTTGCCGCTTCCATCGGACGTCCGGAGTTGTACGGGGGATGGGACATCGTCCGCCATCGGCCAAAACCGCGGAAATGGATGATCCCAGCCGGTTCGGTCATCTATGTGAAGATCGAACGCGACGATGCTTTGCCGCTTGTCCTCTCCGCCCTTGACGGCGTTCATCTCACCGATGAAGGGGCGGAGGAAGGGTTTGGGTTTGCAGTGATCACGAGTGCGAAAGAAAGCGAGGAGGAGTTGTAATGTATTCGATCGTACGGCCTTTTCTTATGCATGCCATTACGTCTGTCCATGCGGGGAGCGGGAGCGAGATCGGGTTTGTCGACTTGCCTATTCAGCGAGAGAAGCATACAGGATTTCCAAAAATCGAAAGCTCCTCGCTCAAAGGCGCGCTTCGGTATCACATGACACAGTCGCTGCCCGAAGATGGGAAGAAGCTTGAACTGATTTTCGGCGCGGACAAAGGACAGGAAAGCGTCACACAAGCGAGCGCCATTGCTCTGAGCGATGCACGCGTTTTGCTGTTTCCGGTTAAATCGCTTCGCGGCGTATTTGCTTGGATTACGTGCCCGCTTGTGATTGAGCGGTGGAATCAAGAGATGAGCGTCCATCAGCAATCGATCGGGAAAGAAGTCCGACTTCTTCCGGTGCCCGCACCGAACACGGTCAGTTCCGACCGGTTGATGGCGGTCAATGGACGCATTGTGCTGGAGGAGTATGCGTTTTCGGTCACCGTTTCTCCCGAAGCGAAACAGCTGGCGGAACAACTTGCCGCCCTCCTTGGGGAGCATTGCCGCCTGCGTCTTGTAGATCGACTCGTTGTTCTCTCCGATGACGATTTCACGGATTTCGTCAAATTGTCGACCGAAATTAACGCGCGCATTCGCATTTCACCGGAGACAGGGACCGTTGACAACGGTGCGCTCTGGTATGAGGAAAATGTTCCGCCAGAAACGGTTTTTTACAGTTTCCTCTACATTGGTGATGTACGGGGAGACGGAATAGATGGCTTTGCGAAGGCTGCGGATATTGAACGGTACTTTCTGAATGAAAACAAATTTCCATCCGTCTTTCAGCTTGGCGGGAACAGTACATTAGGCCGCGGAATGATGAGAACGATTTGGGTGTGAACGGAGGAGAAGCCATGGAAACAAACGTGAAGCGTGTGGGGATTGAGAACGGGCGAGCCGCATTTGCGTTTCAAGAAGTGAAACAGGCAAAAGAACGATTGAGAGGAAGCTTCGAAAACTATCGTTCTTACGTCAAAAAAATGCCGTCCTTGATTCAAGTCAACGGTCTCGGACAAGCATTGGCGTTTTGTTTTCAAAAAGGGAAGGAATACAAGGCGATTTATCAATCCCTCGCAAAATGGATGAGGGAACAGTTTCCGGATCAATTTTCATCGGCAAACCAAGAACTCGTCGAGGCTGTCGTCAACTTATCGAGCGCTGATTACCGGTTATGGACGATGGAAGCCATGGCGCTGTTAGATTGGATGCGCAAGTTTGCCGACGGGATGGCGAAAGACGATGCAAAGGCGGCAGAGTAAGGAGGGGAGGGCATGCTTTTTCATCCAAAGGACACCCTAGAAGTCGTGCAAAAGGCCAATAAATCGATCGGGCATTTGGCGTACCATCTCCATTATTTTATTGAGCATCGGTGGAATGACCGTAAAAAAGTGTGGGAGCCTTCGAAACAGTTGAAATCCGCCCCGATTCTCCCAGAGCTGAAAGAGGTTGGCGAGCAGCTGCGGGCGCAGCGAGAACAGGCCATGGTGGAATGGGCGCAAACAGGGGGAGTCAAGAAGCTGAAAGCCCGCCTCTCTGGCCGAATTGTCCACGGACTGGGCGCGGGGCATGTTCGCGAGACGTCATTGACGATCCACCCCGTGTACGGTCTTCCTTACATTCCTGCCTCCAGTCTGAAAGGCCTTGTGCGCCATTGGTTTATCGAGGCGTATTGCGAAGGGGACGAGAAACGGCTCGGCGAGCATGAAGATGGATGTGCGATTTTTGGGATACAAGACCATAAAGGACAGGTGCAGTTTTACGACATCTTTCTCATCGATGGATTGCGGTTGGAAAAGGATGTGCTCGCTGTACATATGAAGGAGTATTATGAGGGAAAAAACGCTGCGACAGATAATCAAAAACCTGTTCCCGTTTCGTTTTGGACGGTCATGGCTGCAGAGGCAGACATTTATTTAACGGCCCATGGCTTTCGAGACGATGAAAAAACCGCCCGTTTGTTGGAGGCAGCATCGTTATATACCAAACAGGCGTTGATGGAATGGGGGATCGGTTCGAAAACATCGTCAGGCTACGGTCGATTTTCTGAAGTGGACGATGTGACGGAAACCGAATTCCTCCCAATGGTGCAAAAAGAACGCGCCCGTCTTGAGCGCCGGAAAATCGAGCAGGAAATGGTGGAGCGGAAGAGACGCGAGGAAGAAGAACGAGCAAGGCTGGCCCTCCTCTCCCCCGAAGAACGGTTGGTGGCCGAAATTGAACGGTTGACTGACAGCGAAACGGATAGGCAGCGAAGCAAGGATAGCCTTTACCAACAGGTGATCGAGCAACAAAACAAACAAGCCGCCGTTGCGTTGCAGGCGTATTGGAAACGTATCGGAGAATGGGGAAAAGCCGTCAGCAAAAAGCAAAAGCAAAAAATGGACAAACTTCAACAACTGTTGGAGGAAAAGTGAGGGTCTTGCGATTGTCGTCGACCCCCAATCGTGCAAAAATCCCGGGGGATCGACGACAAT
>NZ_ATCO01000156.1:0-15233 GCF_000422025.1 Geobacillus sp. WSUCF1
CGTTCCCCTATTTTCTCTTTTATTTATTCGCCGTGGAACGGGAGAAAACCTTTATTTCAATTTATATAAATCATTACAAAAAATTCGACTATTTTCTACAAATGATGATACTTGACTTTCTCTTCATCATGAGACAACATCCAACGCTACACTGTGCAGCATAAAACGGCTGTTTCCTCTCCCGTCTAAAGGAGAGGCGCAGCTTTCCTGAATGCATCAAGACGTCTTGATCACCGCCAGCCATTCGATTCTCTTTTCGCCTCCGTCAAAACGACAGGCGCCCCCTCCGTTGGGGACGCCTGTTCCCGTTATTTTTTCAAATTGTAAAACGAGCGGATGCCTTGGTAAATGGCCGTGTGGCCGAGTTCATCTTCAATGCGGAGCAGCTGGTTGTATTTCGCGACGCGGTCGGTGCGCGACGGCGCGCCTGTTTTGATTTGGCCGGCGTTCGTGGCGACGGCGATGTCGGCGATCGTGCTGTCTTCCGTTTCGCCGGAGCGGTGCGAGACGACGGCGGTGTAGCCGGCGCGTTTCGCCATTTCGATGGCGTCAAACGTTTCGGTGAGCGTGCCGATTTGGTTCACTTTGATCAAAATCGAGTTGCCGACGCCTTTTTCAATGCCTTCGGCCAGTTTTTTCGTGTTTGTGACAAACAAGTCGTCGCCGACAAGCTGCACTTTTTTGCCGAGCCGCTCGGTCAGCAGTTTATGGCCTTCCCAGTCGTTTTCATCGAGCCCGTCTTCGATCGAGATGATCGGATATTTCGATACAAGCTCTTCATACCAAGCGACCATTTCTTCCGACGTTTTCACAACGCCTTCGCCTTCAAGATGATATTTGCCGTCTTCTTTGTTGTACAGCTCGGACGAGGCAACGTCCATGGCGAGCATCACTTGTTCGCCCGGTTTGTAGCCGGCTTTTTCGATCGCTTCGATGATCGTTTGCAGCGCTTCTTCGTTCGATTTCAAGTTCGGGGCGAAGCCGCCTTCATCGCCGACCGCGGTGTTGTAGCCTTTCGCTTTCAGCACCGCTTTTAAGCTGTGGAAAATTTCCGCCCCCATGCGCAGCGCTTCGCGGAAGCTTTCCGCCCCGACTGGCATGATCATAAATTCTTGAATGTCGACGTTGTTGTCCGCATGCGCGCCGCCGTTTAAAATGTTCATCATCGGCACCGGCAGCGTTTTGGCGTTAAAGCCGCCCAAGTATTGGTACAGCGGCAAACCGAGCTCGTCCGCCGCCGCGCGGGCCACGGCAAGCGAGACGCCCAAAATGGCGTTGGTGCCAAGCTTGCTTTTGTTTTCCGTGCCGTCTAGTTCAATCAACTTCCGGTCGATCGCCACTTGGTCAGTGACCTCGAGGCCGATGATTTCCGGCGCAATGATTTCATTCACGTTTTCGACCGCTTTTAACACCCCTTTGCCGAGGTAGCGGTTTTTATCGCCGTCGCGCAGTTCGACCGCTTCATATTCCCCGGTCGAGGCGCCGCTCGGCACCAGCGCGCGGCCGAAGCCGCCGTCTTCTGTGTACACTTCCACTTCTACGGTCGGGTTGCCGCGCGAATCGAGCACTTCACGAGCGTAGACATCGATAATGGCAGACATTAAAACACACTCCTTTTCGTATCGTTTTCTCAAGATCATCGTTATTTGACAATCAACGATTTCCCGGTCATTTCGTTCGGCTGCGGCAAACCGAGCAAATCAAGCATCGTCGGCGCCAAATCGCCTAAGATGCCGCCGTCTCTCAGCTTGATGCCTTTTTTCGTCACGATCACCGGCACCGGATTCGTTGTATGCGCCGTTTGCGGCTTGCCGTCCGGCGTCAGCACTTCATCGGCGTTGCCGTGGTCGGCGGTGATGATGGCGATGCCGCCTTTGGCCAAAATGGCGTCGACGACTTTGCCGAGGCATTCGTCCACGGCCTCCACCGCCTTGATCGTCGGCTCGAGCTTGCCGGAGTGGCCGACCATATCTGGGTTAGCGTAGTTCAAAATGATCGCATCGTACTTATCGGCTTCAATTTCCTTGAGGAGCGCATCGGTCACTTCATAGGCGCTCATTTCCGGCTTTAAGTCGTACGTCGCCACTTTCGGCGAGTTGATCAAAATCCGGTCTTCGCCTGGAAATTTCTCTTCGCGGCCGCCGCTGATGAAAAACGTCACGTGCGGGTATTTTTCGGTCTCGGCGATGCGCAGCTGGCGCAAACCGTGCTGCGACAGCACTTCCCCGAGCGTGTTGTCCAAGTTCGTCGGCTTGAACGCCACATACCCTTTCACCGTTTCGCTGAAATGGGTCAAGCAGACAAAGAACAAATGCTTCGGATGTTTCGGGCCGCGGTCAAACTCGCGGAAATCTTCGTTCGTAAACGTGTTTGAAATTTGAATCGCCCGGTCCGGGCGGAAATTATAGAAGATAATCGCGTCATTGTCTTGAATCGTCGCCACCGGCCGGCCGTCTTCGCGAACGATGACCGACGGCAGGACGAACTCGTCGTAAATGCCGTGTTGGTATGAGTCTTCGATGCATTCAAGTGGATCGCGGTACGTCGGGCCTTCGCCGTACACCATCGCCCGGTACGCCTTCTCGACGCGGTCCCACCGCTTGTCGCGGTCCATCGAGTAGTATCGGCCCGACAACGTCGCGATTTCGCCGACGCCGTACTCCTTGATTTTTTCCTGCAGTTCTTTAATGTATTGCGGCGCCGTTTGCGGGCCGACGTCGCGGCCGTCCAAAAAGCCGTGGATGTACACGCGCTTCACGCCTTCTTTCGCCGCTAAGCGCAAGAGGGCGTACAAATGGTGAATATGGCTGTGCACCCCGCCGTCGGACAGCAGACCAAACAAATGCAAGCTCGTTCCATGCTCTTTCACATGGTTCATCGCCGCCAAAAACGTTTCATTCCGGTCAAACTCGCCTTCGCGAATGGCGATGTTGACCCGCGTTAAGCTTTGGTACACAATGCGCCCGGCGCCGATGTTGAGATGGCCGACTTCCGAGTTGCCCATCTGCCCTTCCGGAAGCCCGACCGCCTCGCCGCATGCCTTGAGCGTTGTGTGCGGGTATTCGTTCCAATAGCGGTCAAAGTTCGGTTTGTTCGCCTGAGCGACCGCATTGCCGTACGTTTCGTCGCGCAGCGCAAACCCGTCCAAAATGATGAGCGCAACCGGTCGTTTACTCATGGCGCCCCGCCTCCACCAATTGCAAGAATGAAGCCGGCTCGAGGCTCGCCCCGCCGACTAAGGCGCCGTCGATCTGTTCTTGCGCCAAGAAGTCGCGGATGTTGTCCGGTTTGACGCTGCCGCCGTATTGGATGCGGATCGCTTCCGCCGCCTCCGGGCCAAACAGGCGCGAAACAACCGAACGGATATGGCCGCACACTTCGTTCGCATCTTCCGCCGTCGACGATTTGCCCGTGCCGATCGCCCAAATCGGCTCGTAAGCGATGACCGCTTGCTTCACTTGTTCCGGCGTCAAGCCGGCGAGCGCTTTTTCCACTTGCGAGGCGACAACGGCGTTCGTCTGCCCCGCTTCCCGCTCCTCAAGCGATTCGCCGCAGCAAACGATCGGCGTCAAGCCGCGGGTGAAAGCGGCCAATACTTTTTTGTTCACCGTCTCATCCGTTTCCGCAAACATCTGCCGGCGCTCCGAATGGCCGAGAATGACGTACGTCACGCCGAGGTCTTTCAGCATGACCGGGCTCACTTCGCCTGTGTACGCCCCTTGGTCGGCAAAGTGCATGTTTTGCGCCCCGATTTGCAAATCGGTGCCGTTTGTATTTTGCACCAACCGATCCAAAAACAAAAACGGCGCGCAAACAACGGAATCCACTTCGTCAGCCGGCGGCACGTGCCCTTTTACGTCCTCGACAAATTGAACCGCTTCCGCCAATGTTTTATGCATTTTCCAGTTGCCTGCAATGATGCGTTTTCTCATCGTTCACCCTTCCTTTCAATGGGCGGCGTCAGCCGCCATGCGCCAAATCCGGCGCCGTGGGTCATTTGTCTTCGAGCGCGACGACACCCGGCAGCTGTTTTCCTTCCATAAACTCAAGCGACGCGCCGCCGCCCGTGGAAATATGATCCATTTTGTCGGCCAAGCCGAATTTCTCAACCGCCGCCGCCGAATCCCCGCCGCCGATGACCGAATAGGTGTCGGGCGCTTCCGCCAATGCTTCAGCGATCGCTCTCGTCCCGTGCGCGAACGCGTCCATTTCAAAGACGCCCATCGGGCCGTTCCAGACAACGAGCTTCGACTCGCGAATGACATCGCGGTACAATTCGCGCGTTTTCGGGCCGATGTCAAGCGCCTCCCAATCGGCTGGAATCGCGTCAATCGGCACGACTTTCGTGTTGGCGTCGTTCGCAAACCGGTCGGCGACGACCACGTCCACCGGCATATAAAAACGGACGCCTTTTTCTTTTGCTTTTTCCATAAACGATTTCGCCAGTTCGATTTTATCTTCTTCAAGCAGCGACTTGCCGACATCATGCCCAAGCGCTTTGACGAACGTGTACGCCAGTCCGCCGCCGATGATCAAGTTGTCGACTTTTTCAAGCAAATTGTCGATGACGCCGATTTTGTCTTTCACTTTCGCACCGCCGATGATCGCTGTAAACGGGCGGTCCGGATTCGAGAGCGCTTTGCCGAGCACTTCGAGTTCTTTTTCCATCAAAAACCCGGCCACCGCAGGCAAGTAATGGGCGATGCCTTCCGTCGACGCATGAGCGCGGTGGGCGGCGCCGAACGCATCGTTGACATATAGATCCGCAAGCTCCGCAAACGCTTTGGCGAGCTCGAGATCATTTTTCTCTTCGCCCGGATAGAAGCGGACGTTCTCAAGCAAGAGCACATCGCCTTCGTTCAAACGGTCGACCGCCGCCTTCACCTCATCGCCGATCGCTTCATTCGTTTTCACGACCGGGCGTTCAAGCAGCTCGCCGAGCCGCTTGGCAACGGCATCCAAACGCAATTCTTCGACCACTTTTCCTTTCGGGCGGCCGAGGTGGCTCGCCAAAATGACTTTCGCCCCGTGCTCGATCAAATAGCGGATCGTCGGGAGTGCGGCGCGAATGCGTGTGTCATCAGTGATCGCGCCTTCTTCCATCGGCACGTTGAAATCAACGCGGCAGAAGACGCGCTTCCCTTTGACATCAACGTCGCGAACCGTCTTCTTGTTCATCGTTCCAGCCCCCTTCAACGATGGTGTTGGAAAAGGAAAAGGAGTGGGGATCATTTCCCCGCTCCCCTCCATTTTCCTATTATAGACTTGAACAGGCGGAAAACTCAATGCCGAGCCCGTCTTACAGCCCTTTCGACGCGATGTACGCCGCCAAGTCGACGACGCGGTGCGAATAGCCGGTTTCGTTGTCATACCACGAAACGACTTTCACCATTTTGCCCTCAATGACCATGGTCGAGAGCGCATCGATCGTCGACGAAGCCGGATTGCCGTTGTAGTCGCGCGAGACGAGCGGTTCTTCGCTGTAAGCCAAGATGCCTTTCAATTCGCCTTCGGCCGCCGCTTTCAATGCGGCATTCACCTCTTCGACCGTCACTTCTTTTTCCAGCTCCGCCACCAAGTCAACAACGGATACGTTCGGCGTCGGCACGCGCATCGCCATGCCGTTCAACTTTCCTTTCAATTCCGGCAAAACGAGCGCGACCGCTTTCGCCGCCCCGGTCGTCGTCGGAATGATCGATTCCGCGGCCGCGCGAGCCCGGCGCAAATCTTTGTGCGGCAAGTCCAAAATTTGTTGGTCGTTCGTGTACGAGTGAACGGTCGTCATCATGCCGCGGACGATGCCGAATTGTTCATGCAGCACTTTGGCAAACGGCGCCAAGCAGTTCGTCGTGCACGACGCGTTCGAGATAACATGGTGGCTTTTCGGGTCGTATTTGTCTTGGTTGACGCCCATGACGATCGTAATGTCTTCGTTTTTCGCCGGGGCGGAAATGATCACTTTTTTCGCGCCGGCTTCCAAATGCTTCGCCGCATCTTCGCGTTTCGTGAAGCGGCCGGTCGATTCGACGACGATGTCAACGCCGATTTCGCCCCACGCCAAGTTGGCCGGGTCGCGTTCCGCTTTGACGATGATTTCTTTGCCGTTGACGACCAAGTTGTTGCCGTTGACGGACACTTCGGCATCCAGCTGGCCGTGAACGGAGTCATACTTCAACAAATGCGCAAGCGTGTTGGCATCCGTTAAATCGTTCACCGCCACCACTTCAATGTTCGGATTTTTCAATGCCGCGCGGAACACATTGCGCCCAATGCGGCCAAATCCGTTGATCCCAACTTTTACTGTCATCGTGTTTTCCTCCTTAACTTTGCTGCTGAATAGTATCGGCAAGGGAAGTTATTCCCCTACTAACGCTTTGGCGGCACCTTCGTCGGTGACGAGCAGTGAATGCGGCGCCCGCTTCATATAGGCGCGAATGGCTTTCGCCTTCGATGCCCCTCCGGCGACGGCGATGACGTGTTCGACATGCGGGAGATGCTCAAGTTGAATGCCGACCGTTTTCACCTTATGGACGACATCGCCCTGCTCATTGAAATAATAGCCGAACGCCTCGGCGACGGCATGGCGGGCGATGATGTTTTCCATCTCCGAAGGCGGCGTCCGCCGCCGTTTCGCCATCGTCACCGCTTCCCCGATGCCATGGACGACCATGCGGCACGATTGGATGAGCTCCAGCACTTCCTTCACGGCTGGCTCTTCGACGAGCGACGCATACGCTTCGTCGCTCAGCTGGTCGGGCACATGGAGAAGCCGATAACGACCGGCTGCTTTTTCCGCCATTTTGGCGCAAATCGTGTTCGCCTGGTTCTCGACATCTTCGCCAAGGCCGCCGCGCGCTGGAACGAACAGCACACCGCTCAGCTGTGGGTCCGGCGTCATCATCTCCGCGACCGCCGCCATCGTCGTCCCACCGGCCACCGCGACAACGTCCCCCGGCTGAAGCCGCTCTTTCATGCGGGCGACGCACGCTCTTCCCATTTCTTTTTTTACCCAAGGAAACCGGTCGCTATCCCCGGCAACGACGACGACGCGCCCGACACGGAGCCGTTCTTTGAGCGCCGCTTCCAATTCCTTGAGCCCAAGCGCTTCCCGCATCAAATCGTGGAGCGTATACAGCAGCGCTTGGCCTTCTTCCGTCAGCCTCATGCCCGATACATCGGCGGAAAGCAAGTTTTGCCCTTTCAAAAACTCTGTTTCCGACCGCAGCACCCGCTCGCTCATGCCAAGGCTGGCAGCCAGCACCCGCCGCCCGACCGGCGCCATAAGCGAAATGGAGTGCAAAATCTCGTACCGTTTTTGCATAACGTCAAGCAAGTCGGGCGATAATTTTTTTAATGCCTCTACTAACGGTTGCATCGATCCTTCCCCTTAGCAGAACATAGGGACGTTTTTTGTCCCAGTATGACATATTATGTCCCGCCAATCGATAAAAAATTCCTCCCGCGCCATTTTCATTATAGCAGGAGGAATTGAGCCGTTCAACTGTTTCGCACTTGCCGCAACCGCTTTCTCACCATTTCTTTTTCAATCATCCCATACCCGATTTCTTCCCCGTCAAGCTCGACGACCGGAATCATCAACTGATATTTCTCGAGAAGCGCGTCGTCTTCATAAATATCGATCTCTTCCATCGTAAACCGATAGTCTGCCTGCAGCTCCGTCAAAACCGCTTTCGCTTTGTCGCAAAGCGGACAGTTCGTCTTCGTGTACAACCGGATGTGCATCGCGTTCTTCCTTTCTTTCACCGGTCGCATCAAGCTCCGGTGTATTGCTTTCGTTTCGCCGAAGAAGGAATGCGCAGCTGCTCGCGGTATTTGGCGACCGTGCGGCGGGAAATGGCGATGCCGTAGCGGCCATGAAGCAAATTGGCCAGCTGTTGGTCAGAAAGCGGCGCCTGTCGGTCTTCCGCCGCGATCAGCTCTTGGATGATCGCTTTCACTTGAGCGGAGGAAGCCGCCTCGATCGTTTCCTTGGCCGTCGCGGCGTTCGAAAAGAAGCGGCGCAGCTCGATCGTGCCAAACGGCGTTTGCACATATTTATGACGCACCGCACGGCTTACCGTCGATTCATGGACGCCGAGCTCCTCGGCCACCTCGCGCATCGTCATCGGTTTAAGCGCCGCAAGACCGAACTCCAAACACGGACGCTGGCGCTCGACAATGACCGCCATGAGCCGAAGAAGCGTCTGTTTTCGCTGCTCTAGGCTTTTTGCAAGCCATGTAAACTGCCGATATTTTTCTTTGATAAACTGTTCGGCATGCCGATCGCTCGATGCGGCGATGCGCCGCTCGTACTCCCGATTCCATCCGAGCTCCGGATGGATGTCATCGTTGTAGGCGACAATCCAGTCTCCATCCCCTTTGCGGGTGACGATGACATCCGGCACGACCAAAGGCGGGGTTTCGCTCGAATAGTGAATGCCCGGCCGTGGCTCGAGTGAACGAATAAGCTCGAAGACGCGCTGCAGTTCGCCAAGGCTGACGCCAAGCTGTTTGGAGAGCGTTTTCCACGATTTTTCCGCAAAAGGAATAAAATGATCACGAACGATCGTTTCCGCCAGCTCGTCGCGCTCCGGAAGACGTTCCAGCTGCAAAAGAAGGCATTCCGCCAAATCGCGGGCGCCGACTCCCGGCGGGTCAAGCGACTGCACAAGGCGCAACCCCCATTCCATTTCTTGGATCGATGTGGAAAACCGCTCCGCCAGCTCGGCAAGCGGCACGCGCAAATAGCCATCCTCATCGAGCGAGGCAATGAGATAACGGACGATGCGCTCTTCCCGATCACCGAGCTTTAACGCAGGCAGCTGAGAAAGCAAATGGCCAACAAGCGTCTCTGCGCGGGCGCCAATGTTCTCGAGCCATTGCTTTTGGTCTCTTTCTGTCCGGCTTGGCCGTTGCCGCACCCGGGTGCGGCGAATTTCCAAAAACGGGTTTTCCAGCGACTGTTCATATAAAAACGCTTCCAAATCCACTGCAGAATATTGCAACAGTTCAATCGCCTGCACAAGTTCCTTTGTCAGCGACAACTGCAGCCGCTGCTCTTGCCATAACTCCGCCCTCATCGTCACGCCTCCCTTTCTTTTATTGTACACGACGGGAGCGGGAGGGGGTAGGAGAAATTTTTGACGGCGGAAAGCGGCCTTGTCGACCGCCCGAACCGGCGCCTGTTCAGACGAAAAAACCCAATGCCCCGCCCGAGCCCTTGATTTGGGAACCCTCTCGAGGAAAGCGGCGCGTCCGCTGCTGATCTAAAAGAAAAACAGCCTCCTAGGCGGCTGTTTTGCCTCGGCAGGATTATAACCATATACCAAGTATATGTTTTTTAACCTAAGGGTCTTTATTCCTTCCCATTTCCTCCTCACCGCCCCGCGCACTCGTTTATACGTATCGCGCCGGACCCCATGATCTCCATCCAGTCGCCCCAGGTCATTCCGTCCTTTTTCTTCATGTGGTTTAGCTTTTGTTATCGTTCAATACCTCGTGCAACTTCTACACGTGTATCACCTCACCTAAATAAAAAACGCCGCCCAATCGGGTGACGCAACGGAAGGAGGATTCGGTTTGCACCTTTCACTTATTAGTGGCATTTACACGACAAAAAACAAAAAACTGTAGTCTGGATGAAGAAAGAGCGCTTCCAGATACTCCGTGGCGCCATACGCTTTGTCTGCGGACAAGGTCCGAATCGTGATCGACGGTTGGCGAAACCGAATCGAAGCCAGCTGCTCCAAACTCGTTTCCCGTTCCGCCATATTGTCACTACTCTGCAAACGTACTCGCATATTTTAGATGAGATGGAACAAAAAGAATCCCGGCAGGTCGATCTCGCGATGGCGGAACTGGATCGTACCAAATAGCCGTGCAAAATTCGTGCAAAATTTTTTCGGATTCTATCGTTTTTTTCGGGATTCCCCAAAAATGAAAAACGACCGCAAACGCGGTCGTATCAAGGAGTCTAGGAATTCCGATCCGAACAGGTCGGATACAAGTAGCGCCCTCGGCAGGATTCGAACCCACGCTAAGAGAACCGGAATCTCTCGTGCTATCCACTACACTACGAGGGCATATCGTTTCATTATTTCTCTATTTCGTTCCGTCGCATGTTCTATTATAGCAGGATCGCGCAAAAATGCAAGAGGAAAAATGCCATCAAAAGCAGGAAAAATTGCACCTTTGTTCCTTCCCCCATCAACGGGGCAACAGGTTAAAAAAACGAAAAAGCGGTTATGATGAAAAAAGGGATGTTTGCCGCCAGCCGCGAATATGTTATAAAGGATGGAGAAGGTCGTTTTGTTTGACCTTCATTGACCATTCGTGTATGATGAAGGCGTACATATTGATCCATTAGGATGGAAAAGGAGGCGTTTTTGATGTATTTGATTCCGACTGTCATTGAACAGACGAACCGCGGGGAGCGGGCGTACGACATTTATTCGCGCTTATTGAAAGACCGAATCGTGTTCCTTGGCAGCCCGATCGACGACCAAGTGGCCAACTCGATCGTGTCGCAGCTGCTGTTTTTGGCGGCGGAAGACCCGGACAAAGATATTTCCTTGTACATCAACAGCCCGGGCGGCTCGATCACAGCTGGCCTGGCGATTTACGACACGATGCAGTTCATCAAACCGGACGTATCGACGATTTGCATCGGCATGGCCGCTTCCATGGGGGCGTTTTTGCTTGCCGCCGGTGCGAAAGGGAAACGGTTCGCGCTTCCAAACAGTGAAATCATGATCCACCAACCGCTCGGCGGCGCCCAAGGGCAAGCAACGGAAATCGAAATCGCAGCGAAGCGCATTTTGTTCTTGCGCGACAAATTGAACCGCATTTTATCGGAAAACACCGGCCAACCGATCGAAGTGATCGAGCGCGATACGGATCGCGACAACTTTATGACCGCGCAAAAAGCAATGGAATACGGCATCATTGACCGCGTGCTGACGCGCGCTGATGAAAAATAAGGCATGCACACGTTGGCAGAACCGCTATAGAGCTGCGCCTGCACCGACATTGACGAAAAAAGGCTGCTTCCGTCCAAAACGGAGCAGCCTTTTCCATTCCTTTCCCCGCCAGCCCCACATGCTGCTTTACTTTTCCTTTTGCACATAGGCGGCGAGCTTTTCGATCGCTTCTTGCTCATCCGGACCGTCGGCAATGAGCGTGATCACCGCTCCATGGCCGACAGCAAGGCTCATCAAGCCCATAATGCTTTTCGCGTTGACCCGTTTTCCGTCTTTTTCCAAAAACACATCAGCGGAAAAACGGTTCGCTTCTTGGACGAACAACGCCGCCGGGCGCGCCTGCAGCCCGGTTTTTAATTTCACTTCCACTTGTTTTTCCACCATTCTCCATCTCCCCTTTACAGCGATTTATGGAAATCGACCGGCTTTCCAGCCCGCAGCCGCTCCGCGATCTCATCAATTTTGCGCAGCCGGTGGTTGATGCCGGATTTGCTGATTTTTCCACCGGCAACCATCTCCCGAGCTCTTTCAGCGTCACGTCTTGATGCTCGATGCGAAGTTTCGCGATTTCCCGCAGCTTGGCCGGCAGTGAATCAAGGCCGATCGTCTCGTCGATGTAGCGGATGTTCTCCACCTGGCGAAGCGCAGCGCCGATCGTTTTGTTCAAATTGGCGGTTTCGCAATTGACAAGCCGGTTGACCGAGTTGCGCATATCGCGGACGATGCGAATGTCCTCAAAGCGGAGCAGCGCTTGATGGGCGCCGATGATGTTCAAAAACTCGGCGATTTTTTCCGCCTCTTTTAAATACGTAATAAACCCCTTTTTCCGTTCCAACGTTTTCGCATTTAAAAAAAAAGTGGCTGTTCATCAATTCGCATAACGCCCGGTTATGCTCCTCATACAGCGAAAAAATCTCCAAATGGTAAGACGACGTCTCCGGGTTGTTGACCGAACCGCCAGCCAAAAACGCGCCGCGCAAATACGAGCGCTTGCAGCATTTTTTCTTGACGAGCTCCGGGGAAATGTCATGGATGAGCGAAAAATCGCCGTTGACAATGTGAAGTTCACGAAGCAAAGAGGCCGCACCGTCGGTCACGCGGACGATGTAGACGTTGTTTTTTTTTCAAGCGCATTTTCTTGCGGACAAACAGCTCGACGGCGACATCGTAGCCCTTTTTCAATAACGTATAAATGCGCCGAGCGATCGCCGCATTTTCCGTCTGGACATCGATGGCCATTCGCCCGCCGGAAAACGACAGTGAACCGTTCATGCGCAAAAGCGCCGACAGCTCCGCGCGCAAGCAGCAAGGCTTCACCTCTAAATGGGTCAATTCCTTTTTCGTTTCCGATGCAAAAGACACGATCGCTCCACCTCCATTCGTTCCCCGCATCCGGCCGGTTGGAGGTGCCTGACTTTCGGCGCGGCCACCGGGAGCATCACCGCCCATAATGGCGCTTTGCGGCCTACTCGGGTCCCGCCTTTAACGGTGAGGGAGAAGCCCGAGAAGAAGGGCGGCGACTTTCGCCGTATTATGGCGAATGACCCCATCCTCGTACGTGACAATATCGTCGCGGATGACTTGCAACGAAAGCCCGCTGCTGTCGTCACGCACCGGCTCGGCCCGCTCCGCCTCGTAGCGGCGGCGGATCGCTTCCGGGATCGCTCCGCTGTTGATGATCACCGCGTCCAAAAACGGGCCGCCAAGATGAGCATGAAGCGCCTCCACATGGTCGCTCACCGTATAGTGCGGCGTCTCGCCGGCCTGAGTCATAATGTTGCATATATAGACTTTTTTCGCTTTCGCCTTGCATACTTCCTGCCCGATTTTCGGCACGAGCAAATTCGGCAAGATGCTCGTGTATAGGCTCCCCGGCCCGATGACAATCAAATCGGCGCGGCGGATGGCATCAACCGTCTCCGGTAGCGGCTCAATGTCTTCCGGCGTTAAAAACACCCTCTTAATTTTTTTTTCCCGCACTCGGGATTTTTGACTCGCCAGAGACAATGGAACCATCTTCCATCTCCGCGTGCAATACGACGCTCTTGTTCGCCGCCGGCAGAACCTGGCCGCGCACGTTCAACACTTTGCTCATCTCACGGATGGCTTTCACAAAGTCGCCGGTGATCGATGTGAGCGCCGCCAAAATCAAATTGCCGAGCGAATGGCCGGATAAGCCGTTGCCGTTTTGAAAACGGTGCTGGAACAGCTCGACAATGAGCGGTTCGACGTCAGACAGCGCGGCCAATACGTTGCGGACATCCCCGGGCGGCGGAATGTGCAGTTCATCCCGCAGCCGCCCGGAACTTCCGCCGTCATCGGCGACCGTGACAATGGCGGTCAAATCCAATTCATGCTGCTTCAGCCCCCTCAGCAGCACGGGAAGCCCGGTGCCGCCGCCGATGACGACCAGTTTCGCTGCTCGTTCGTTCCTCATCGGTGTATGTCCTTTCTCCTCTCCATGTCCCGGTGCGAGACAACCGTTTTATAGTCGGCCGAAAAATGGCGGGCGATATATTCTGCGAGCGCCACCGAACGGTGCTGGCCGCCCGTGCAGCCGATGGCGATCACCAGCTGGCTTTTTCCTTCTCGCTGGTAATACGGCAACATAAACGACAACAAATCAATGAGCTTTTCCAAAAACTTTTGCGTTTCCCCCCACTTGAGCACGTAGGACGATACGTCATCGTCCAACCCGGTTTTCGGCCGCATATGTTCAATGTAATGCGGGTTCGGCAAAAAGCGGACGTCAAACACCAAATCCGCATCAATCGGAATGCCGTACTTAAACCCAAACGACATGACGTTGATGGTAAACCCGGATTGAGCATGCGATGAGAACTGGCGGATGATTTTCTCCCGCAGCTCGCGCGGCTTGAGCCCCGTCGTATCGTAAATGATCTGCGCCCGTCCTTTCAGTTCTTCGAGCAGCTTCCGCTCCAAACGGATTCCTTCAAGCGGGGGCTCGTTCGGCGCAAGCGGATGCGTCCGCCGCGTTTCTTTGTAGCGGGCCACCAATGTCGAATCTTGGGCGTCCAAAAACAACACCTGGGGGACGACCCATGCCTGCTCAGCCAACTCATCGAGCGCAGCGAACAAATGATCGAAAAAGTCGCGGCTGCGCAAATCCATGACAAGGGCGACTTTGTTCATTTTATTCCCGGACTCTTTGACGAGCTCCAAAAATTTCGGCAGCAGCGTCGGCGGCAAGTTGTCAATACAAAAAAAGCCGAGGTCTTCGAAGCTTTGAATCGCCACCGTCTTTCCCGCGCCGGACATGCCGGTGATGATGACGAGCTGAATCGGCTGCAGCGCCCCATTTTGCCCCATTGTCGTCTCTCCTCTCCATCAACTCGGATCCAATCGATACGAAAGCAGTTCAAACTCCTCTGTATACACAAACACCCCGTACATAACCCCTTTGCCTTTCAAGGCGTAGTCCAAAATATGATAGTCGCCAGGGGCCATCGGCAGCGTCGAAAGCGTCTCCACCTGATGCCAAGCAAGCGTCCCTTCTTCGGAAGACGGCACGTTTTCGCCAATGAAGTCGTCGGCGAAAAACGTAAACATCATCCACTCCGACACTGTTTCATTCCCATTTTTCATCACGATCGTAAAGACGCCTTTCAGCTCTGGATTTTTCAAATAAATGCCCGTCTCTTCCCGGTATTCACGAATGCATGCTTCGCGCACCGTCTCGCCGGGCTCCATTTTCCCGCCCGGAGCGACCCACCAGCCGCGCCTCGGCTTTTGCAACAGCAGCACTTGGCCGTCTTTATATAATACGCAGTTTGTCACCCGTTGCAATTCGTTCACCCCAACCATCCGCAAACACGCACATAATCATCTTTATTTTACCATAAATAGTTAGGCCGCTCCACCTTCAAACCGCTGGAAACCGTCCGCTTCCCGTCTTCAAAAACCTCGGGGCCCAACATTCCGCTTCCAGCCGAAAGACGCCATCCCCGCCGTTTCAAGCGAAACGGCAGGATGCAAGCGCCCGGCAAAAAAAGAGACGCGGACAAACGCCCGCGCCAAAAAGGATCTATATAAAAGGGGGTCAATTACTTACTTATAGCATACGACAAATGTGTTGCGCCCGTGTTACATCTGGGTTAAATAACCATTACGATTTGATTGCGATTTGGTTACCGGATCAGCTGACCCCTTGCTTATGGAGCTTTTCTTTCAGTTCCTCAACGTAATGCTGGGCGCTTTGCGCGGCGATGCTGCCGTCGCCGGTAGCCGTCACGA
>NZ_ATCO01000157.1:0-14780 GCF_000422025.1 Geobacillus sp. WSUCF1
AAAAACGGCTTAAATGTCGACCCTGGCTGGCGTTCCGCCTGCACGGCCCGGTTGAACGGGCTCTCTTCGTAGTTGCGTCCGCCGATGAGCGCCTTTACTTCCCCTGTGCGCGGATCCATGGCCACCAATGCCGCCTGGATGGCAGAATGGGGACTGATGACTTGCTTAACTTGTTCTTCGGCGATTCGCTGCAGGCGTCGGTCGAGCGTTGTGTAGACGCGCAGCCCCCCAAGCTCGATCGTCCGCTCATCCAGGCCGAGTTTCGTGCGCAGCTGCTGTTTCACAACATCTTGGAAATACGGGGCCACAGGCTGCTCTCGTTCGCGGTGGCGGATGTAAACGAGCTTGTCACGGTACGCCCGCTCCGCTTCTTGGCGGCTGATGTAGCCGGCTTCCACCATGGAGGTGAGCACGATTTTTTGCCGCGCTTTCGCCCGCTGTTCATTGACAAACGGCGAGTAGTAATACGGCCCTTTCGGGATGCCGGCGAGCATGGCTGCCTCGCTGAGCGTCAGCTCGCTCGCGTGCTTGCCGAAATAGTAGCGGGCTGCCGCCTCAATCCCGTAGGCGCCATGGCCGTAGTAAATCGTATTCAAATAGCCTTCCAAAATTTGATCTTTGCTGTAGTTGGCTTCAAGCCGGATGGTGTACAACGCTTCCTGGATTTTTCGCGACCACGTTTTTTCATGCGTCAAAAACAAGTTGCGCGCATACTGCTGGGTGATCGTGCTCGCTCCTTGCACTTTGTCCATGGCCTCGAGATTGGCGAGCACCGCGCCGGCGATCCGTTTCAAGTCAAATCCGTGGTGTTCGTAAAACTTTCGGTCCTCAACGGCAATCGTCGCCTCGATGACGTGCGGGGAAATGTCACCGAGATGAACCCAGTACCGCTTTTGTCCATGGTCGCTTTCCCCGATTTTGCTGCCGTCAGCGGCATAAAAAATCGTCGTCTGCGGCACGGCGACCGGCGGGGCGCCTTCGATTTTCGCGAACAACACAAAGCTCCCGAGAGCGGCGAAGGCAAAGATGGCGAGAAAAAAGCCGATAAAGACGGCGGCGCGCACATATTTCCACGTGCCGCGAAAACGGCTGCCCGGGATCGGTTCCATTGCGCATCACCTCGGCGATGTTGGCGGAAAAGCGCATCGTTTGGCCCTCTGGCAAAATGCGGTTGGCGCTTTCCGCTTTTCTTACCAGTATGAAAAAAAATTTTTTATTTTAAACTTGTTCCTCTTGCATTTTTGCTAGATTGCTCTATACTTTTTCATGTTTAGTTTTTCGTTGGCTAAGGAAAACTTGTATAGTAAGCAACGCTCGGAGAAAGGATGTTACCGAATGGAACTTTGGTTTACCGAAAAGCAAACGGAGCATTTTGGCATCACCGCACGCATCATCCGCACTTTACATACAGAACAGACGCCGTTCCAAAAACTTGATATGGTCGAAACGGCGGAGTTTGGCAACATGCTCATTCTAGACGGCATGGTCATGACAACGCAAAAAGACGAATTCGTCTACCATGAAATGGTCGCCCACGTGCCGTTGTTCACCCACCCCAATCCGGAAAACGTGCTTGTCGTCGGCGGCGGCGACGGCGGCGTCATTCGTGAAGTGCTGAAGCACCCAAGCGTCAAAAAAGCGACGCTTGTGGAAATTGACGGCAAAGTGATCGAGTGCTCGAAAAAATACTTGCCGGAAATCGCTGGCCAACTTGACGATCCGCGCGTCGAAGTGAAAGTCGATGACGGGTTTATGCATATCGCCAAAAGCGAAAACGAGTATGACGTCATTATGGTTGACTCAACCGAACCGGTCGGCCCAGCGGTCAACTTGTTCACAAAAGGGTTTTACGCCGGCATCGCCAACGCGTTGAAGGAAGACGGCATTTTCGTCGCCCAAACGGACAATCCGTGGTTTAAGGCCGATTTGATTCGCAACGTATACCGCGATGTGAAAGAAATTTTCCCGATCACCCGTTTGTATACGGCGAACATTCCGACGTATCCGAGCGGGCTCTGGACGTTTACGCTCGGCTCGAAACAATACGACCCGCTCGCTGTGAGCGACGACCGGTTCCATGACATTGAGACGAAATATTACACGAAAGAATTGCACAAAGCGTGTTTCGTCTTGCCGAAATTTGTCGCGGATTTAACGAAGTAAGGGGGCGCAGGCAATGCGATTTGATGAAGCCTATTCGGGCAACGTGTTTATCGGCAGCCATCCGAATTTTGAAGAAAGCGAAGCGGTCATTTACGGGATGCCGATGGACTGGACGGTCAGCTACCGGCCTGGCTCGCGGTTTGGCCCGGCCCGCATCCGCGAAGTGTCAATCGGGCTTGAGGAGTACAGCCCATATTTGGACCGCGAACTCAAAGACATCCGCTACTTTGACGCTGGGGACATTCCGCTCCCGTTTGGCAACGCGTCCCGCAGTTTGGAGCTGATTGAACAGTTCGTGAAAAAGGTGCTTGACGCCGGCAAATTTCCGCTCGGCCTTGGCGGAGAGCATCTTGTCTCCTGGCCGGTCATGAAAGCGGTGTATGAATACTACCCGGATTTGGCCGTCATTCATATGGATGCGCACACGGACTTGCGCGAACATTACGAAGGCGAGCCGCTGTCGCATGCGACGCCGATCCGCAAAGTCGCTGACTTGATCGGCCCGACGAATGTCTTTTCGTTCGGCATCCGCTCCGGCATGAAGGAAGAGTTCGAATGGGCGAAAGAAAACGGCATGTACATCGCCAAGTTTGAAGTGCTTGAACCGCTCCGCTCCGTGTTGCCGAAGCTCGCTGGCCGTCCGGTGTATGTGACGATTGACATCGATGTGCTTGATCCCGCTCATGCCCCAGGCACTGGGACGGTCGATGCCGGCGGCATTACGTCAAAAGAGCTGCTTTCGGCCATTCACGAGATCGCCCGCTCTGACGTTCATGTCGTCGGCGCTGATTTGGTCGAAGTGGCGCCGATTTACGACCACTCGGAACAAACGGCCAATACGGCGAGCAAGCTTGTGCGGGAAATGCTGCTTGGCTGGGTGGCGAAGTGAAAAATGAGAAAAAGCGCCTAAATCGCAAGTTTGCGAGGGCGCTTTTTTCTTTGGTGGGACAAAAGATGCAGGAATATGAGCGTACGTTTTATTTAAGGAAAAACAACCTTTTGGGTCAGTCCCTTTTTTTGCCCACTGGAGCGGAAATCTGCCATCGGGTTTGTCCCCTCTTGAATGGAGCGAAACAGTTCATTATACTATGAATTATGACTGTTTGTTCGCAAAGGTGTGTTCATCGATATGAAGGAAACAAACGGCATCCCGGCGCGCCTCCGCCAAGTGGCTGTCATTCGCGACGGTCCGCGCCAAGAGACGGTTGTGCTTGAGGCGGATGGCACGTATTACATAAAAGGGGAAACCGTTTATTTGCAGTTTGCCGAAGAAAACGAACTCGGGCGGGTGAACAACATTGTGAAAATCGCGCCTGACGAGGTGACCGTCCTTCGTTCCGGAGCGGTCGAGATGCGGCAAACGTTCCGCCGCCGCCAAGAAACATCGGGCCATTATGGGACAGCGTTTGGACGATGGGCGCTGGCGGCCAAAACGAGCTCCATGGAGTTTCACTATGATGAGCAGCGGAAAAAGGGGCGGCTCTTTCTTTCCTATGAACTGATGCTAGGCGATGAGCGAAGCGGGCGCCATACGTTGACGTTGACATTTAAGGGGGTATAAGCGGTGAACATTGTCGGACAAATCAAGGAAAAGATGAAAGAAGAAATCCGCCAGGCGGCGGTAAGAGCAGGGCTGGCTTCGGCCGACGAGCTGCCGGATGTGCTGCTTGAGGTGCCGCGCGACAAGGCGCATGGCGACTACTCGACGAACATCGCCATGCAGCTCGCCCGCATCGCGAAAAAACCGCCGCGGGCGATCGCCGAAGCCATCGTCGGGCAGCTTGACCGCGAACGCATGTCGGTCGCCCGCATCGAGATCGCCGGGCCAGGGTTTATTAACTTTTACATGGACAACCGCTATTTGACGGCGGTCGTGCCGGCGATTTTGCAGGCGGGACAAGCGTATGGCGAATCGAACGTCGGCAACGGGGAAAAAGTGCAAGTCGAGTTCGTCTCGGCCAATCCAACCGGAGACCTGCATTTAGGTCATGCCCGCGGCGCGGCGGTCGGCGATTCGCTTTGCAACATTTTGGCGAAAGCCGGGTTTGACGTGACGCGTGAATACTATATTAATGACGCCGGCAAGCAAATTTACAATTTAGCGAAATCGGTCGAAGCCCGTTATTTTCAGGCGCTCGGTGTCGATATGCCGTTGCCGGAGGACGGCTATTACGGCGACGATATCGTCGAAATCGGCAAAAAGCTTGCCGAAGAGTACGGCGACCGGTTTGTCGAAATGGAGGAAGAAGAAAGGCTTGCCTTTTTCCGCGACTATGGGCTCCGCTATGAGCTTGAAAAAATCAAAAAAGACTTGGCCGACTTCCGTGTGCCGTTTGACGTCTGGTATTCGGAAACATCGCTCTATGAAAGCGGAAAAATCGACGAAGCGCTTTCCACTTTGCGCGAGCGCGGCTACATTTACGAGCAGGACGGGGCGACATGGTTCCGTTCGACGGCGTTTGGGGACGACAAAGACCGCGTCTTAATTAAGCAGGACGGCACATATACGTACTTGCTTCCGGACATCGCCTACCATCAAGACAAGCTGCGGCGCGGGTTCAAAAAGCTCATCAACATTTGGGGGGCGGACCACCACGGCTACATTCCGCGCATGAAGGCGGCGATCGCTGCGCTCGGTTATGATCCGGAGGCGCTTGAAGTGGAAATCATTCAAATGGTGAACCTATACCAAAACGGTGAGCGCGTCAAAATGAGCAAGCGCACCGGCAAGGCGGTGACGATGCGCGAGCTCATGGAAGAAGTCGGCGTCGATGCCGTCCGCTATTTCTTTGCGATGCGCTCGGGCGATACGCATTTGGATTTTGACATGGACTTGGCCGTGTCGCAGTCGAATGAAAACCCGGTTTACTACGTCCAATACGCGCACGCCCGCGTTTCGAGCATTCTTCGCCAAGCGGAGGAACAACACATTTCCTATGACGGCGACTTAGCGCTTCACCATCTTGTGGAAACGGAAAAGGAAATCGAGTTGCTCAAAGTGCTCGGCGATTTCCCTGACGTCGTCGCCGAGGCGGCGCTCAAGCGGATGCCGCATCGCGTCACCGCCTATGCATTCGATTTGGCTTCCGCGCTCCATAGCTTTTATAACGCGGAAAAAGTGCTTGATCTGGACAACATCGAAAAAACAAAAGCCCGCCTCGCGCTTGTCAAGGCGGTGCAAATTACGCTGCAAAATGCGTTAGCGCTCATTGGCGTTTCAGCGCCGGAACAAATGTAAACGAACGAGGGGGAGCGACTGCTCCCTCTTTTGTTTGGGCATTCTAAAGAAAAACAGTGGTGGAGGATCAACAAATGAAAGAAGTTGTACTATCGCTCATCACCGGCATCGTTGTCGGCTTTTTGTTCACCTTGCTTCGCTTGCCGATTCCCGCTCCCCCGGCGTTGGCCGGCATCGCCGGCATCGTCGGGGTGTATCTCGGCATGCGGTTGTTTCAATGGTTCACGGTGTTTTGGAAGTAAGCACTTGCATGATCAAACGGGGAACAAAACCCGGTTGGCGCAATTTTGGCAGCATCAAGCCGCCGGAAGCGCCGGCCGGGTTTTTTTGCTTCTTCTGTTGCTTGGGAGGGAAATGGAACTTCAGACCGGTCAAAGCCAGGCGGAGATGAGCTGGGAAATCGACTGTTTGCCGCGGTCAAGAAGCGAACGTTTTTGCCAAAAGTCGACCGTCAGCGGCTCGGCGCGCAACAAATCGCGCTCGATCGCCCGTTTGACGAGGCGGGTAAACGCGCGGTCAAACACATAGCAGTTGATTTCGCTGTTTAAAAACAAGCTGCGCCGATCGAAATTTGCTGTGCCGACGTCGCACCACTCCTCATCGATGACGAGCGTTTTTGCATGGTAAAATCCTTGGTAAAAGCGGTAAATGCGCGCGCCGGCTTTCAAGAGTCGATAAAAGTACGGATAGGCAGCCTCTTTGACAAATAAATGGTCCGCCTTCAGCGGCACAAGGACGGTCACACGCACCCCGCGCCGAAGCGCTTGCATGAGCTCGTTAAACAGCGGCCGGCTTGGGATGAAGTATGGGCTGCCGATCATAATTTCTTTTTTCGCCTGGCGGATGACCTCGATAAACTGTTCTTCAAGGGCAGCGCCGTTGGTGGCGACGAGCTGATGGCGAATGGCGCCGGCCGAAAGCGGCGGGAAGTAGCGATGTTTGTCAGGCACCGTCCGGCCCGTTGCTTCTTCCCAGTCGTGCAAAAACTGTTCTTGCAAGTCGTGAACCCCTTCGCCGTTCACTTTTAAGTGGTAATCGCGCCATTCGCCGAAGTTGGCGTCTTTTCCGTTATATTCACGGCCGATGTTAAAGCCGCCGATGTAGCCGACCCGACCGTCGATGACCGTAATTTTCCGATGGTTGCGGCGGTTGAGGCGGTAAATGAAAAACGGAAAGCGCGGCTTTCGGGCATAGGCGAACTCCACCCCGCTTTCCTCGAGCGAACGGATGAGCGCTTTCGGCAGTCCAAAGCTGCCGATCCAATCGGTCAACACTCGCACTTTCACGCCGGCAGCTGCTTTTTCCTTTAAAATCTGGAAAAATGGCGCGCTCGTTTCGTCATTTTTTATAATGTAAAACAAGACGTGAATATGATCGCGGGCGCGGCCTAGTTCAGCGAAGTAATCAGAAAATAAATGCCTGCCGTTGATATAGAGGGAAATATCGCTTCTCCGCTCCGGGTAGACGACTTTTTTGCGCCCATTGCGGAAGATGAACTGTCCAAGCTTGTCATCAAGATAAACGAGCAGCAATACGATGGCAATGACGGAAATGACGACCATATCTTCTCCTCCTATGTCGATTCGGTATTTATTAATGTGCCCGAGAACGCGCAAAACGTTTCAAATTGCATCTACCGTGAACATACCCAAACTCCAAATGAATCAAATTTCCATATTGATGAATGTTTTTCGTCATGGGAGTCTATAGAGGGCTGAACAAATCGATGATTCCCCCGCGACCGCTCCGTTGCAAAGGGAAAGTTTTCACGGTTGGGATGAAAAAAGGTTATTGACTGAATGCTCATTCATTTGTACAATAGACATAAAGCGAATTCTGAAAATTTCTTTTGTTATGGCAACACATTCGCTCGAAAAACGGGGGAAGGGGAGAGAAGATGAATGCCTTGTTGGTGGTGAACTGGCTCGCGTTTTTGCTTGTAACCGCTTACGCAATTCACTTGTTTGCATATGTCGTCAAAACGCGGGCGATGTACATCAAACTCGGCAAAAAAGTCGAGTTTGACCGCAAAGTAAAAGAGCGGCTGCGAAACATCTGGGTCAACGTGTTCGGCCAGAAAAAGCTGCTCAAGGACAAAAAAAGCGGACTGATCCACGTCGTCTTTTTCTATGGCTTTATTCTCGTCCAATTTGGCGCGATTGATTTCATCATCAAAGGGCTTGCGCCGGGGGCGCATTTGCCGCTTGGGCCGCTGTATGCGGGATTTACGTTTTTCCAAGAAATCGTCACTTTGCTTATTTTGATCGCGGTGCTCGCCGCCTTTTACCGCCGTTACATTGAAAAGCTCGTCCGTTTAAAGCGCGACTTGAAAGCTGGGCTTGTCCTCATCTTCATCGCCGGGCTCATGCTGTCGGTGTTGTTCGGCAACGGGATGAGCATCATTTGGCACGGCGAAGAAGCGACGTGGAGCGAGCCGGTCGCTTCGCTCATTGCTGCCGCGTTTTCCTGGGTCGGCGAAACGGGGGCTGCGGTGCTCTTCTTTATTGCCTGGTGGGTGCATCTGTTGATTTTGCTCACGTTCCTCGTGTACGTGCCGCAATCAAAGCACGCCCATTTGATCGCGGCGCCGATCAATGTCTTTTTTAGCCGGCTGACGCGACCGAAGCTGGCGCCAATCAACTTTGAAGACGAAAGCCAAGAGTCGTTTGGCGTCGGCAAAATTGAGGATTTCACGCAAAAGCAATTGATCGACTTGTACGCCTGTGTCGAATGCGGCCGCTGCACAAGCATGTGTCCGGCGACCGGCACGGGGAAAATGTTGTCGCCGATGGATTTGATTTTAAAATTGCGCGACCATTTGACGGAAAAAGGGGCGGTCGTCACGTCGCGCACGCCGTGGGTGCCCGCGTTCGCTTTCAAACATACAAGGGGCAATCAGCTCGCGTTCGCCGCGGCGTCCGAGCAGGCGGCGACGATCGAAATGCCGAGCCTCATCGGCGATGTCATCACCGAAGAAGAGATTTGGGCCTGTACGACGTGCCGCAACTGTGAGGACCAATGCCCGGTCATGAATGAGCATGTCGATAAAATCATCGACTTGCGCCGCTATCTTGTCCTGACGGAAGGACGGATGAACCCGGACGCGCAGCGGGCGATGACGAACATCGAACGCCAAGGCAATCCGTGGGGCTTGAACCGAAAAGAGCGGGAGAACTGGCGCGAGCTGCGCGATGATGTGCATGTGCCGACCGTCAAAGAGGCGGCGAAAGCGGGAGAGGAAATCGAGTACTTGTTCTGGGTCGGCTCGATGGGGTCGTATGACAGCCGGAGCCAAAAAATCGCCCTTGCTTTTGCCAAGCTGTTGAACGAAGCAGGCGTCAAGTTCGCGATTTTAGGCAACAAGGAGAAAAACTCGGGCGATACGCCGCGCCGGTTAGGAAATGAGTTTTTGTTCCAAGAATTAGCGACGAACAACATCGCAGAATTTGAAAAAGCGGGCGTCAAGAAAATCGTCACGATCGACCCGCACGCTTACAATACGTTCAAAAATGAGTACCCGGATTTTGGGTTCGAGGCCGAAGTGTATCATCATACCGAGCTGCTCGCCAAGCTCATCGAAGAAGGGCGCTTGGTGCCAAAATATCCGGTAAATGAACGCATTACGTTCCATGACTCGTGCTATTTAGGACGCTACAATGACGTCTATGACGCACCGCGGAAAATTTTGCGCGCCATCCCGGGCGTCGAGCTTGTTGAAATGGAGCGCAACCGCGAGCGAGGAATGTGCTGCGGCGCTGGCGGCGGCCTCATGTGGATGGAGGAGACGACCGGCAACCGGATCAACGTCGCCCGCACGGAGCAAGCGCTCGCTGTCAATCCGACCGTCATCAGCTCCGGCTGTCCGTACTGTTTGACGATGCTGTCGGACGGCACGAAGGCCAAGGAAGTGGAAGACCGCGTTGCGACGTACGATGTCGCTGAATTGTTGGCGAAATCGGTGTTTGGCGAGGAAAAAGAGGAAGCAGCATCGTAAAAATAGTTGCATAGACAATTTTTATTTTTTAAAATAGTGAATAAGGGTAGAGGAGAGGGTGTACCGTTGTACACCTTCTCTTTCACACCGCGATCGAGCGAGCGTTCAGTCTGTGTTTTGTAATCGCTTTCTTATCCGATGAAAAGGGGAGAGGAATATGGGAAAAACAGTGATTGTCAGCGGGGCGCGCACCCCGTTTGGAAAATTCGGCGGTTCTTTGCAAGCGCTGTCAGCGTCAGAACTCGGCGGCATTGCCGTGAAAGAAGCGCTTGCCCGCGCGGACGTGAGCGCGGAACAAGTCGATCATGTCATTTTAGGCACCGTCTTGCAAGGCGGACAAGGACAGCTCCCATCGCGGCAGGCGATGCGCCATGCCGGCATTCCGTGGCATGTTCGCACCGAGACGGTCAATAAAGTATGCGCATCGGGCATGCGCGCCGTGACGCTCGCGGATCAGCTCATCCGCTTAGGCGATGCCGATGTCGTTGTCGCGGGCGGGATGGAATCGATGAGCAACGCCCCGTACGTGCTGCCGAAAGCGCGCTGGGGGTTGCGAATGGGCGACAGCACGGTGAAGGATTTAATGGTGTATGATGGCTTGACATGCAGTTTTACCGGCGTCCATATGGGCGTTTATGGCGGGAATACAGCGCGTGAACTTGGCATTACACGCGAGGCGCAGGATGAGTGGGCGTACCGCAGCCATATGCGAGCCATTGCTGCCATCGAAGCCGGTCGGCTCGCGGAAGAGATCGTTCCGGTGACGATTCCGCAGCGCAAAGGAGAGCCGCTTGTCGTCGAACACGACGAGGCGCCGCGCAAAGACACGTCGCTTGAAGCGTTGGCGAAACTGCCGCCGGTGTTTGACCCGGAAGGAACGATCACGGCCGGCAACGCCCCGGGCGTCAACGACGGCGCCGCGGCGCTCGTCTTGATGAGCGAGGAGCGCGCCGCCCGCGAGGGGCTTGAGCCGCTCGCGACTGTTGTCGCCCACACCGCCATCGCCGTTGAGGCGAAAGATTTCCCAAAAACGCCGGGACTTGTCATCAACGAGTTGCTCCGCAAAACGGGAAAAACGGTCGACGACATTGCCTTGTTCGAAATAAACGAAGCGTTTGCCGCTGTTGCTCTTGCTGCTATCCAAATCGCTGGCCTTGACCCGGAAAAAGTGAACGTCAACGGCGGCGCTGTCGCCCTCGGCCACCCGATCGGCGCGAGCGGCGCACGCATCATCCTCACGCTCATTTATGAGCTGAAACGCCGCGGCGGCGGCCTCGGCATCGCCGCCATCTGCAGCGGCGGCGGCCAAGGCGACGCCATCTTAATCGAAGTATAAGGAATGGCCTGCCACGTCATCGCGGCCGCCGCCGTCGAGGCGTGACGCGTCATGCCGCCCGACGGCGTTGTCGCCATACAGGAGGCGGTTCGCCTGGCGGTGGGGCGGCCGCGGTTTGGGGATATGGATGGCCCGCCGCGCCCTTGGGCGCTGCGGCCGCTGGCTTGCGATCTGCGTTGTCCCAGGATGGAGCCAATAAACGAACAAGAGCGTTTGCGAATTTTGCTATAGGGGGATGGAACGATGGACGTCAAAACGATTATGGTCGTCGGCGCCGGACAGATGGGGTCAGGCATCGCCCAAGTATGCGCTGTCGCCGGCTATCAAGTGTTTTTGTACGACATTAGCGAGGCGCAGTTAGACAAAGGAATCGCCAACATCGAAAAAGGGCTCGCCCGCCAAGTGGAAAAAGGGAAAATGACAGCGGCGGACAAAGACGCAGCGCTCGCGCGGCTTGCCCGCTCGACCGACTTGCATGCCGCCGCCAAAGCGGATCTTGTCATTGAAGCGGTCGTCGAAAACATGGACGTGAAAACAAAGCTGTTCGCCGAGCTCGATGCGCTCGCCCGCCCGGAGACGATTTTAGCGTCAAACACGTCGTCGCTGCCGATTACGGAAATTGCCGCCGCGACGAAACGGCCAGAGAAAGTGATCGGCATGCACTTTATGAACCCGGTGCCGGTGATGAAGCTCGTCGAAATTATCCGCGGATTGGCGACGGCTGATGACGTGTATGAAACGATCGAAGCCGTTGCCCGCAAGCTCGGCAAAGTGCCGGTCGAAGTGAACGACTTTCCGGGCTTTATTTCGAACCGCGTCCTCATGCCGATGATCAACGAAGCGATTTACGCCTTGTACGAAGGGGTGGCGACCAAAGAAGCCATCGATGAAGTGATGAAGCTCGGCATGAACCATCCGATGGGTCCGCTGACGCTCGCTGATTTTATCGGGCTCGATACGTGCTTATACATTATGGAAACGCTTCATGAGGGGTTCGGCGATGACAAATACCGCCCATGCCCGCTCTTGCGCAAATATGTGAAAGCCGGCTGGCTCGGCCGCAAGACGGGCCGCGGATTTTACACGTATGAATAAACCGCTTGGCGTCGCTCTAGGACAACGCCGAAGCGTGCCGCAATGTGCGTGGGGCGGCGCCCGCTATGCTGTCTGCCGACCGTAACGCCGCACGTTAGGTGCATGCGGGAACGCTGTTTTACAGCCTATAAGGCAAATCTATAGAATCGTTCAGCTGCCTGCTGGCTACCCCATGGAGCGGAGGAGCGCCTGAAAACACCATTGTGTCAGCGACATCGGAAGGAGGCCATTTCATGGAATTTCGCTTCACCGAAGAGCAGGAAATGATGCGGCAAATGGTGCGCGAGTTCGCCGCGGCGGAGATCGCCCCATTTGTCGAGCGCATGGAACAAGGGGAGTTTCCGCGCCCGATTTTAGCGAAAATGGCCGAACTCGGCCTAATGGGCATCACTGTCCCGGAGCAATATGGCGGCGCGGGTATGGACTTTGTGTCGTACATCATCGCCATTCATGAAATTTCGAAAGTGAGCCCGACCGTCGGTGTCATCTTATCCGTGCACACGTCGGTCGGCACGAATCCGATCTTGTATTTCGGCACCGAAGAGCAGAAACAAAAATACGTGACAAAGCTCGCCCGAGGTGAGTACTTGGGGGCGTTTTGCCTTACTGAACCGAGCGCCGGCTCGGATGCGAAAAGCTTGAAGACGAAAGCGGTGCGCCGTGGAGATCGTTATGTGCTAAACGGCTCAAAAATATTCATCACCAACGGCGGGGAGGCAGATACGTACATCGTCTTCGCCCGCACGAATCCGGAAGAAGCCGGAAGCCGCGGCATTTCCGCGTTCATTGTGGAAAAAGGGACGCCAGGGATGTCGATTGGTAAAGATGAGAAGAAGATGGGGCTGCACGGGTCGCGGACGGTGACCATTACGTTTGAAGACGCCGAAGTGCCGGCGGAAAACTTGCTCGGTCAGGAAGGGGAAGGATTTAAAATCGCGATGGCCAACCTTGACGTCGGTCGGATCGGCATCGCCGCCCAAGCGCTCGGCATCGCGGAGGCGGCAGTCGAACATGCCGTCGTCTACGCGAAAGAGCGGGTGCAGTTTGGCAAACCGATCATCGAGCAGCAAGCGTCGCTTTCAAGCTTGCCGATATGGCGACGGCGGCGGAAGCGGCGAAATGGCTCGTCTATCGCGCCGCTTGGCTGCGCGCGCAAGGGCTGCCGTGCGGAAAAGAGGCGTCGATGGCGAAGCTCTTCGCTTCACAAACAGCGATGGACAATGCCATCGAGGCGGTGCAAATTTTCGGCGGCAACGGCTACACGAAAGACTACCCGGTCGAGCGGCTGTTCCGTGACGCGAAAATTACGCAAATTTACGAAGGAACGAGCGAAATTCAGCGCATCGTCATCAGCAAACATTTGTGCCAGGCATGCTGATGAACCAATCCGAACCAGATGAGAAGGCTCTGTTCCTAGCTTTTCTGCCGTAGTCGGCAAGCCGTTCGCTTGCCGACTGGGCATGCGACAGCATGCCCTCCTCGAACAATGGACGTTTTGCGGGCAAATGGCATTTGCCCTCTGGCGTTCTTGTTCGAGGAAAGAGGCAGAAAAGCTTGTGTTCAGCCAGCTCATGATTGGCGATCGAATGAAATGGTGGAAATAGCTCTAAGCGCCGGGTTTTCGGAAGACCGAACAACGCCGCTTTCAGGGATCGAGGCATAAACATGGGGCTCTGTCTTTTGCGGCGTTTTGTGGTGCAACGGGAACTCACCAACAAGTTTATGTCTGTATCTGGAAGATGGTGATCACGCTGGCACGGGGGACGAGGATTTCGGATATATAGGAAAACGGGGGAATGAAACGATGAACTTTCGATTGAGCGAAGAACATGAAATGCTGCGAAAAATGGTGCGCGAATTTGCCGAAAACGAAGTGGCGCCGACTGCCGCTGAGCGAGACGAAGAAGAGCGGTTTGACCGCGGCATTTTCAACAAAATGGCGGAACTCGGTTTAACAGGCATTCCGTGGCCGGAAGAATACGGCGGCATTGGAAGCGATTATTTGGCCTATGTCATTGCCGTTGAGGAGCTGTCGCGCGTCTGCGCCTCGACCGGGGTGACGCTTTCCGCGCATATATCGCTTGCCAGCTGGCCGATTTACAAGTTCGGCAACGAAGAACAAAAGCAGAAGTATTTGCGCGCCTTAGCGACTGGGGAAAAACTAGGGGCATATGCTCTGTCCGAGCCGGGGGCGGGGTCGGATGTCGCCTCGATGAAAACGCGTGCGGTAAAAGATGGGGACCACTACATTTTAAACGGCTCGAAAGTATGGATCACCAACGGCGGCGAAGCGGAAATTTACGTCGTATTTGCCGTCACCGATCCGGAAAAGCGGCATAAAGGGATCAGCGCCTTTATCGTAGAAAAAGGAACGCCGGGCTTTTCGTTCGGCAAAAAGGAAAAGAAACTCGGCATTCGTTCGTCGCCGACGACGGAGCTCATTTTTGAAGACTGCCGCATTCCGAAAGAAAACTTGCTCGGTCAAGAAGGAGAAGGGTTTAAAATCGCCATGATGACGCTCGATGGCGGCCGCAACGGCATCGCCGCCCAAGCGGTCGGCATTGCCCAGGGCGCGCTGGATGCGGCGGTGGACTATGCGAAACAGCGCGTCCAGTTCGGCAAACCGATCATCGAGCAGCAAGGGATCGCTTTCAAGCTCGCTGACATGGCGACGGCCATTGAAGCGGCGCGGCTCTTGACCTATCAAGCGGCATGGTTGGAGTCGAATGGCTTGCCGTACGGCAAAGCATCCGCCATGGCGAAACTGTTTGCCGGCGACACGGCGATGAAAGTGACGGTCGAGGCGGTGCAAATTTTCGGCGGCAACGGCTACACGAAGGACTACCCGGTCGAGCGGTTTATGCGCGACGCGAAGATTACGCAAATTTACGAAGGAACGCAAGAAATCCAACGCCTTGTCATTTCGCGCATGTTGACACGCAATGTTTAATTGC
>NZ_ATCO01000158.1:0-12532 GCF_000422025.1 Geobacillus sp. WSUCF1
AGGGTGCGAAATGTGAGTTACAAGGATTGGACTGGAACAAATATATTGAAATTGGGAAAAAGGTAAAACAAGCAACGGGTAAATATATGCTTGCACTCGATCCTAAAAATCTGGGGATTATTCGTGAGATGATTCAAACTAGTGGTTCATGGTATGTGAAAGAAGATGGTGTAACCCCGAATTTGGCAGACAATGAGCCGCTGAAGGAAGCATTTAGAACTTACAAAGAGATTGTAAACGCAGGGATATCGAAACCTATTTCCGACTGGAGTCAATTTGTTGCCTCTTTTAATAGTGGAGCAGTTGCATCGATTCCAACGGGAAACTGGATTACGGCTTCTGTTAAAGCCGAAGCTTCTCAAGCCGGTAAGTGGGCTGTTGTGCCTTTTCCAAAACAATCGGGCATTCCTAACTCTGTTAATGCTACGAACCTAGGTGGAAGTTCTTGGTATGTACTTAACATTCCTGGAAAAGAAAAGGCGGCAGAATTTCTAGCTAAAACGTTTGGATCAAATGTTGAGTTTTATGAAGCACTAAACAAAGAGATTGGTGCAATTGGCACATACAAACCAGCTGCTAATAGTGAGGCCTATAAGGCTGCAGATGAGTTTTTTGGAGGCCAAAAAGTAACAGCTGATTTCTCCAAATGGATGACAGAAATTCCTCAAGTAAACTACGGTGCACATACGTATGTGATCGAAGATATTTTAGCAGCTGCGTTGCAAGATTACTTAAAAGGCAAAGATCTTGATAAAGTGTTGGAAGATGCACAAAAACAGGCAGAACAACAAGTTAAATAAATATAGCACGCCTATTATGTTAAGGGAAACATAAAAAATTAAGCCCCGAGAGTCCGCTGGCTTTCCTGGTTGTCATAGTAGAAGCATTCTGTGTAACGGGCGGAGTGGTTCGGGGCTCTTCTATGAAGATGCCCGCTCCTCGACGCTTGATCGGTCATTTTCATGCTTGAATAAAGAGCAAGACCCTCTCACGGATGTTGCTTTCTATTTATCAACATGTTAAGGAGTTGATATAGAGTGATTTCCCCGACAAAAGTGAATCTAGATTTGATAATAAAAACGGATCGAAACATTAATCAGAAACACCGCATAAAAAACACAATAATTGGATGGTCTTTTGTGATACTAGCTACTATTATGATTTGCACATTTTATTTTTATCCAATGGCTCAAGCCTTAATTCTTTCGTTACAATCGGGTTCGGGTACGAATCTAACCTTTGTCGGATTGAAAAATTATGCTCGTTTATTTAGTGATCCTACCTTTTTGACAACCGTAAAAAATACAGTGATATATCTTATTATTCAAGTTCCGATTATGATTATTCTCGCCTTATTTTTAGCCGTATTATTGAATAATCCGAAATTAAAGCTGAGAGGATTGTTTCGAACAGCAATTTTTTTACCATGTGTCACTTCCCTAGTTGCGTATTCTGTCATATTTAAATATTTGTTTAGTCAAGATGGCTTGATCAACGTTATGTTGATGAAATTCTCTCTTATATCTGAACCAATCAACTGGCTAGCTGATCCTTTTTGGGCTAAAGTGACCATTATTATTGCTCTTACGTGGAGATGGACAGGCTATAATATGATTTTTTACTTATCTGCCCTACAAAATATCGATCACTCGATTTATGAAGCGGCTAAAATTGATGGTGCTTCGCCAGTTCAGCAGTTTTTTAAAATTACGATTCCATTGTTAAAGCCCATGATTTTGTTTACATCAATCACTTCAACAATCGGTACGCTCCAGCTGTTCGATGAAGTAATGAACATTACGCAAGGGGGGCCGGGAAATGCAACGATGACGATTTCTCAATATATCTACAATCTTTCATTTAAATATACCCCTGATTTCGGTTATGCAGCAACGGTTTCGTATGCGATTGTGGTTATGATTGTATTTTTTTCTATTATTCAGTTTAAAGTGGCAGGTGATAAAAATGAGTAATCTCAAAAACGTATTCAACTATACTGTTTTAACCATTGCATCTATTGTTTCCGTGTTTCCATTTTTGTGGATGGTTGTTAGTGCGACGAATAAATCAGTAGAAGTGACGAAAGGACGGTTATTGCCAGGTAGTCATTTTATGGAAAACTTCCGCAACCTGCTTGATAGCACTAATCTAGTCAATGCATTAATGAATTCAGCGAAAATCGCGATTATAACAACTTTACTCGCAATGTTGGTCTCCTCTTTGGCTGGTTACGGATTTGAAATTTTTAAAAGCAAAACAAAAGATTTTGTATTCAATTTCTTGTTGCTTTCAATGATGATACCTTTTGCTGCTTTAATGGTCCCGTTGTTTAGAATGTTTGGGACAATATCACAAATATTTCCAAGCATCGGTATTGATACAATGACGGCCGTTATTTTGCCGACAGTCACAACGGCATTTCTGATTTTTTTCTTCCGCCAAAGCACGAAAATGTTCCCGAAGGAAATTATTGAAGCGGGCCGAATTGATGGATTGTCTGAATGGGGGATCTTCTTCAGGCTTTATGTCCCTACGATGAAAACAACCTATGCGGCCGCGGCGATTATTACATTTATGTCGAGCTGGAACAGCTATTTATGGCCACTTGTCATATTACAGTCCCCGGAGAACCAGACGGTGCCATTGCTTATATCAAATCTTGGATCGAGTTATTCTCCGGACTTTGGAATGATCATGACCGCTATTGTGATCGCTACCTTGCCGACGGCGCTGATCTTCTTTTTCATGCAAAAGCACTTCGTTGCCGGGATGCTCGGTTCAGTAAAATGATGAGTAAGGAGTGTGGAAATAATGAAAAAAACATTAACAACCCCCACATTAGAATGGCTTTCGGATCCTCGTGTGTCCGGTGTTAATCGCCTGCCTGCCCATTCGGACCATATTTATTATGAGACGTTGGAAGAAGCAAAAAGTGGAGTTTCCATGTCGATGCGCTATGAGTTGAATGGAAATTGGAAGTTTCACTATGCGGTCAATCCGGCTAGCCGCCCCGCGAAATTTTATCAACTTGATTTTGACTGCTCAAACTGGGGAGATATTTCCGTACCAGGGCATATTCAGTTGCAAGGCTATGGAACTCCCCAGTATGTAAATACGATGTATCCGTGGGACGGTCATTGCGATGTTCGTCCTCCAGAAGTTCCTATGGATTATAATCCAGTAGGAAGCTATATAAAAATTTTTAATCTTCCTGAACGTATGAAAGGTAAACCGGTGTATATTTCTTTTCAAGGAGTGGAGTCGGCGTTTTATGTTTGGTTGAACGGGCAGTTTGTCGGGTATAGTGAGGACTCTTTCACGCCGGCAGAATTTGAACTTACACCTTTTATAAAGGATGGAGAGAATAAGCTCGCGGTTGAGGTTTACCAGTACAGCACCGGAAGTTGGCTTGAGGATCAGGATTTCTGGCGTTTTTCTGGAATCTTTCGCGATGTATACCTTTATACAGTGCCAGATATTCATGTCTATGATTTACATGTTCGCGCCGAATTGGATTCGTCCTATACGAGAGGCATGTTAACGGCGGACCTTACCTTTTTGTCTCCGGTACCTGCCGGCTCTAGGTTTATCGCTGAACTGTATGATGCGAAAGGCGACCTTGTCGCCAAAAAAGACGGAGAGCTTCATGGCGAAAAGGGGACATTTTCCATTGCGGTCGATGAACCGGAATTATGGAGCGCGGAGAAACCGTATTTGTATAAGCTATATATTCAGATTTTTAACGAGTTTGGCCAATTGGTAGAGGTTGTTCCACAGAAGGTCGGTTTTCGAAGATTCGAGATCATCAATAAAGTTATGCACCTTAACGGAAAACGGATTGTATTTAAAGGCGTTAACCGACATGAATTTCATTGCCGAAGAGGCCGGGCGATCACAAAGGAAGATATGATATGGGATATTAAAACGTTGAAGCGTCATAACATTAACGCAGTCCGTACGTCACACTATCCGAACCAAAGCTATTGGTATGAACTATGTGATGAATACGGCATCTATGTCATTGATGAAATGAATTTGGAAACGCACGGAACGTGGCAAAAAATGGGCCGTGTCGACCCCACATGGAATGTTCCGGGGAACAATCGAGAATGGCAAGACATTGTTATGGACCGGGCGATTTCAATGTTTGAAAGGGATAAGAACCATCCTTCCATCCTGATTTGGTCATGTGGAAATGAATCGTATGCTGGGGAAGTTCTGTTAAACGTCGCCAACTATTTTCGGTCAGTCGATCCGAGCCGTCTTGTCCATTATGAAGGAGTATTCCATGCCCGCGAGTACAATGATATAAGCGACATAGAAAGTCGTATGTACGCAAAGCCTCATGAAATTGAAAAGTATTTAACAGAAAATCCGGATAAACCGTATATCAGCTGCGAATATATGCATGCAATGGGGAACTCGCTCGGCGGGATGTACAAATATACGGATTTGGAACAAAAGTATCCGATGTATCAAGGTGGTTTTATTTGGGATTTCATTGATCAAGCCCTTGTGAAAAAAGATCGTTATGGAAAAGAATTTTTGGCATATGGAGGGGACTTTGGCGACCGTCCAACCGATTACGGTTTCTGCACGAACGGAATTGTCTATGCCAACCGGGAGTTGTCACCGAAGATGCAGGAAGTAAAATATCTTTATCAAAACTTTAAGCTTTCACCGGATCAATACGGTGTCAATATTAGAAATGAAAGTCTTTTCACTGACACAAGTGAATATGATTTAGAATACGTCCTATTCCTTGAAGGGAGAGAGTTGTATCGAAGCAAGCTGAATGTATCGGTAGCACCGCAGGAAGAGAAAAGAGTCGAGTTCGACTGGCCCCTTGGGATGATGGCAGATGCAGGTGAATATTGCATTCATGCATCATTTAAATTGAAAGAAAAAACACTTTGGGCTGATGCTGGTTATGAGGTGGCATTCGGCCAGTTTGTATTCCAGATTGGTTCCAAGGAATTCGTTGTTCCTAGCGGAAAGTTAAAAGTTATCCATGGTGATGTCAACATTGGGGTGCACGGCAAAGATTTTACGATCATGTTTTCCAAACAGGCAGGAAGCCTAGTTTCAATGAATTACGCAGGCAAGGAGATGATTGCGGTCCCTCCTGCACCATTGTTTTGGAGGGCCACGACTGATAATGACCGAGGTTTTTTGCAAGACTTCTATTCGGGGCTTTGGTATGCGGCGAGTTTGGCGCGTAAATGTGTAAAAATCGATGTGAAAGAGGAAGCGGCCCAAGTAAATGTCACCTTTACCTACAAATTTTCCATTAACCCCGAATTGGAAGTGAAAATTGGTTATACCGTTTATGCTGATGGCAGCATTCGCGTGAAGGCGGTCTATCATGGAGTCGAGAATCTTCCGTCAATGCCGATTTTTGCGGTATCATTCAAGGTTCCAGCCGACTATAATCAACTCGAGTGGTATGCAATGGGGCCCGAAGAAAACTATGTCGATCGCTCAAAGGGGGCAAGACTTGGAATTTTTAGAAATCAAGTATCTGACAATGTATCGCGCTATCTCAAACCGCAGGAATCAGGAAACAGAACAGGTGTTCGTGAAGTAAGCTTAACGAACAACAATGGACAGGGAATAAAAATTTCTTCTATAACTGAACCGTTGGAATGCAACTTTTCGCCATACACAGCTTTTGAACTTGAACATGCCAATCATCATTACGAGCTGCCCAATATTCATTATACGGTTGTCACGGTAGCAGGTCGACAAATGGGAGTTGGCGGAGACGACAGCTGGGGCGCCCCAGTTCACGATGAATACGTCATAAAGGCAGATCAAGACATGGAATTTGAGTTTATGATTCATAAAGTTTAGCGACAACAGCATCATGATGTAAACTTCTCATCTTAGCGTTTTTATTTATCTCGAAAAATAAAAATGCCATCACATGATATACTTACTAGATGGATCAAACAAAAATGGAAAGTGGTTGAAGCTATGTTTTCTGTTCTGATTGGCCAATATGGCACAAGAGAAATTGGAGGCGATTCAATTATCGAATTTGAAAGTGATACCCGGTATATTTTATCGTATTTATTTGTTGCTTTGGATTAGCCGAATACTAAGATTTGGACAATACCGCGAGTTGTTTTTGAGTTAAGGTTAGGAAATAAAATATGAGGTAATTTTACTTTTTTAAAGGATGAAGGGATAAGACGTTGATTAAAGAAAGAAAGGCATAAGACCGTAATTTTAAGTTACATGTCAAATAAGCAACCTAATAAAAATTCTTTTTTATTGTTTTTTAGTAAAATTTATACTAAAATATATACTAGCGATTGATTGTTTAGGAGGCGTAATCATGGCTGTTAGTTTCGGTTTGACAGAAACCTTTAAAAATGTATTTGGTGGGGGTGAAGAACGAGTTCGTATCTTCTTCGCCCCCGGCCGCGTCAATTTGATCGGTGAGCATACGGATTACAACGGCGGGCATGTGCTGCCGTGCGCGCTCGAGATCGGCACGTATGCGCTTGTCCGGCAAACGGATGAGCCGTTTGTCCGCCTTTACTCCCAAAACTTCCCGGAAACGGGAGTGATCACGGTCTCTTACGATGACTTGTCATACCGGAGCGAGCACGGCTGGGCGAATTACCCGAAAGGATCTTGGCTGCGTTTCAAGCGTTACGTCCGCTTGAGACCGGATTGGACATTTTGTATTATGGAACGATCCCGAACGGCGCAGGACTGTCGTCATCCGCGTCGATTGAGCTCGTGACCGCGGTCATGCTCAACGAACTGTTCAGGCGCGGGCTTGACCAACTAGAACTTGTGAAAATGAGCCAAACCGTAGAAAATAAATACGTTGGCGTCAATTGCGGCATTATGGATCAGTTCGCCGTCGGCATGGGGAAACAAGATTGCGCCATCCTGTTAAACTGCCAGACGCTCGAGTACCGCTATTTGCCGCTCGTGCTCAACGATTGTTCGATTGTCATCGCGAACACAAACAAAAAGCGCGGCCTGGCGAACTCGGCGTACAACGAGCGGCGGGCGACGTGCGAGGCGGCTCTTGCGAAGCTGCAAAGCGTGCGGAACATCGCCTCGCTCGGCGAGCTGACAAGCGCGGAACTGGCCCGTTATGCACATCTTCTTTCCCCGCTTGAACAAAAACGGGCCCGCCATGCGGTGACGGAAAACGAGCGGACGCTTGAAGCCGCCCGGGCGCTTGAGCGCGGGGATCTCGTCCGCTTTGGCGAGTTGATGAAACAGTCACATTTGTCGCTGCGCAATGATTACGAAGTGACAGGCGTTGAACTCGACACGCTCGTTGAAGCGGCATGGTCGCACGAAGGAACGGTCGGGGCGCGCATGACTGGGGCAGGATTCGGCGGCTGCACGGTGAACATTGTGAAAAAGGCATGCGTTCAAGATTTCATTGAACGGGTCGGAAACGCGTATGCCGAAAAAATCGGTTATGAAGCAAGCTTTTATGTCGTTGAAGTTGGTGACGGGGCGAGAGAACTCACGGGACTGGAGGAGATGAGCCGATGATTTTGGTTTGCGGAGGGGCAGGGTATATCGGCAGCCATGCGGTGTACCGTCTGCTTGAAAAAGGGGAGCGCGTGGTCGTGGTGGATAACTTGCAGACGGGGCACCGGGAGGCGGTTCACCCTGATGCGGTGTTTTGCCAAGGCGATATTCGCGACCGCGATTTTTTGCGCGAGGTGTTTCGCCAGCACGACATTGAGGCGGTCATTCATTTTGCGGCGAACTCATTGGTCGGCGAAAGCATGGAAGAGCCGCTGAAATATTACGACAACAATGTGTACGGCACACAAGTGTTGCTTGAAGTGATGAAGGAATTTGGCGTCAAGCAAATCGTCTTTTCTTCAACTGCCGCGGTGTATGGGGAGCCGAAACAAATCCCGATCGTCGAAACCGACCCGACGGAACCGACGAACGCGTATGGAGAAACGAAGCTGGCGATGGAAAAAATGATGAAATGGGCGGACCGCGCCTATGGCATCCGCTCGATTTCGCTCCGCTACTTTAATGTCGCCGGGGCGTACGGCACGACAATCGGTGAGGACCACAACCCGGAGACGCATCTGATTCCATTGATTTTAAAAGTGCCGCTTGGCCAGCGCGAGGAAATCTACATTTTCGGCGATGACTACGACACGCCCGACGGCACGTGCATCCGCGACTACATTCATGTGCTTGATCTCGTCGATGCCCATTGGCTGGCGCTCGAGAAATTACGGAGCGGGGCAGACAGCGATGTATACAATTTAGGCAACGGCAACGGCTTCAGCGTCAAAGAAGTGATCGAAGCGGCGCGGCAAGTGACCGGACACCCGATCCCTGCCCGCGTCGTGGCGCGGCGGCCGGGCGACCCGGCGCGGCTTGTCGCTTCATCGGAAAAAGCAAAGCGCGAGCTCGGCTGGGAGCCGAAATACTTGTCCATTACGGATATCGTCGCCTCGGCGTGGGAGTGGCACAAAGCGCGGCCAAACGGCTATCGGGGTGTGTGAGCGATGGAACGAATTTGGACGGCGATTGAACAACTGATCCGTTATGCCGAGCAACGCGGCCTTTTAGCGCCGGAAGATGTGGTGTACGCGCGCAACCGCCTGCTGGCAACGCTCCGACTCACGGAATGGCAGCCGGCCGAGGTCAAGGACGTTCCCTTGGCCTCGCCGGCCCCGGTATTGGACGCTATGATTGATTGGGCGTATGAACAAGGATTGTTGGAAACGAATACCACGACCGAGCGCGATATATGGGATGCGAGACTGATGGACTGCGTCATGCCGCGGCCGTCGGAAGTGATCCGCGCCTTTTACGAGCGGTACCGCCGCAGCCCGCAGGAGGCGACGGACTGGTTTTATTCGTTGAGCCAAGCGTCCAATTACATTCAAACGGCGCGCATCGCCAACAATCAGCACTGGAAAGTGTCAACCATCTATGGAGAATTGGATATCACCATTAACTTGGCGAAGCCGGAAAAAGACCCGAAGGAAATCGCCAAATTAAAAGAGATGCCGTCATCCTCGTATCCAAAATGTGTATTATGCAAAGAAAACGAAGGGTATGAAGGAACGTGGCGTCATCCCGCCCGTTCCAATCACCGTGTCATCCCGATCACGTTATTGGATGAACAGTGGTATTTCCAATATTCTCCCTACGTGTACTATCATGAACATTGCATCGTCTTTTCCGCCGAACATGTGCCGATGAAAATGGAGCGGAAGACGCTTGAGCGCTTGCTCGATTTCGTCGAAAAGTTCCCGCACTATTTCATTGGCTCGAACGCCGACTTGCCGATTGTCGGCGGCTCGATTTTAGTGCATGACCATTTCCAAGGAGGGCGTTATCCGTTTGCGATGGAAAAGGCGGAGATCGAAGAGTGTATCCCGCTGCCATCGTTTCCGTCGGTCACAGCCGGCATTGTGCGCTGGCCGATGTCCGTCATCCGTTTGACTGGACCAAAAGAGGACGTGTTGGATGCGGCTGCCTTTTTGTATGAAACATGGCGGACGTACAGCGACCCAAGCGTCGAGATTATGGCCTACAGCGGCGATGTTCCGCACAACACGATCACCCCGATCGCCCGGCGGCGCGGCGATTTGTTTGAGTTGGACATCGTTTTGCGCAACAATCGGACATCAGCGGAACATCCGTACGGCATTTTCCATCCGCATGAAGAATTGCATCATATTAAAAAAGAAAATATCGGCTTGATCGAAGTGATGGGGCTGGCGGTGCTGCCGGCACGGCTTGCCGTGGAACTGGAGACGCTGGCCGATTATCTCGTGCATCGGACAAAAAAAGAAGACTGGGACGAGTCGATGCATAAACATTGGGATTGGTGCGAAGCCATTCACTCGGCCTATCCGGACATCACGAAGGACAACGTCCATGACATTTTGCGGCACGAAGTCGGACAACGGTTTGTGACCGTGTTGGAACATGCCGGGGTGTTTAAGCGGGACAAGCGAGGGAAGGACGCGTTTCGCCGCTTTATACAGCACGCTGTGGAGCGCATGTCGTCTCTTGTTTAAATGCGGCGAAAAAACGCGTTTCATATGAAACATAAGGAAGGGATCGCAAACAGACGATGGCTACGTTAAAAGAAATCGCGGAAAAAGTCGGCGTTTCGGTCGCGACGGTGTCGCGCGTGCTTAATTACGATGCAACGCTGTCCGTTTCCGATGAAACGAGAAGGCGCATTTTTGAAGTCGCCCAAGAGCTGAACTACAAAACATTGCGGGAGCGAAGCCAGCAAGCGCGCGAATCGTTTCGCTTCGGGCTCATTCACTGGTATTCGGAGCGCCAGGAAATCGATGACCCGTATTATATGGCGATTCGCCTCGGAGTGGAAAAAGAGTGTTTTGACCGCGGCATCGAACTCGTCAAATTGTTTAAACAAAACGGCGCCTATCCGATTGAACGGATGGAGGCGCTCGACGGCATCATCGCCGTCGGAAAATTCGGGCCGAAGGAAGTCGAGGTTTTTGCCGCCGGGGCCAAACAAATTGTGTTTGTCGACTGTTCGCCTGATGAGCATCGGTTTGATTCAGTCGTCATCGACTTGCGTCAAGCGACTGTGACGGTGCTTGATTATTTGCTTCGGTTGGGGCATACGAAAATTGGCTATATCGGCGGCCGTGAATATGTCGACGAGGAAACGCCGATCCGCGATGAGCGCGAAGCGGCGTTTTACGAATATTTGTATGTCAAAGGGCTGTATGATTCCCGCTATGTATGGATCGGTGCCTTCACGGCTGAAGATGGCTATCGGCTGATGAAAGAGGCTGTTTCAGGCGGCGACTTGCCGACGGCGTTTTTCATTGCCAGCGACTCGATGGCGATCGGCGCCCTGCGTGCGCTGCATGAAGCCGGGATCGCTGTTCCGGAAGAGGCGGCGATTGTCGGATTCAATGATATTCCGACGGCAGCATTTCTTCACCCGCCGCTTTCGACGGTGAAAGTATACACAGAATTTATGGGTGAAACAGCGGTTGAGCTGCTCATCGAACGGTTGACGACGAAACGAGCGATTTGCAAAAAGGTCGTCGTGCCGACAGAGCTCGTCATCCGCTCAAGCAGCGAGGGCAACGAAAAGGGGAGCGGTCGATAAGCCGCTCCCTTCCGCATTAATGGAACTCGATATCAACGCGTTTTTTCGTTCCTGTCGTTGTTTTCGGGATATGAATGTCAAGCACACCGTTTTTGTACGTCGCGCGAATGTTTTCCGTCGCCGCATCCGCCGGCAGGGTGATCGAACGCTGGAAGCGACCAAAGAAGCGTTCGCGCCGGTGCATATGTTCTTCTCTTACATCGTGGTGGCGTTGAATCGTGCCGCTGATGGTCAACATGTTGTTCTGCACGTCAATGTGCACATCCTCTTTCCGCTCCAGCCCCGGTAAATCGCACGAAACGACGTATTCGTTGGCCGTTTCATGCATGTCGATGCGCGGCATCCAGTGCTGCTCATCCATATGAGTGAACAGCGATGGAAAATCACTAGCAAAAAAGCGGTTCATATCCCGGCGAATCGATTCCAAGTGCCGGAACGGGTCATACGGAATTAACGCCATAACTGCCATCCTCCTTAACAAGAAATGTTTGTTCGCTCAGTAGTGTGAACCGAATTCGTCTGTTTTATGTATGATTGGCTTGCAATTGTTCCATCACCGTCAAATACGCTTGAATGAGTGCTACTTTCATGCCATCCGGCAAGTCAGAAGCGGCCACCCGCTTAACGGCGTAATAAAACTTCACTTCGGACGATTGCCGCACGCGCGGATGCGTCCATTCATCGCGCAGCTCTTGCCTTATCGTTTCATACAAAAGAGTTTGGCTTTCTTGTTCATCAAGCGGTCCGGTCGTCAGCGATCGGTTCGGCCAAAGGCGGCGGTAGCGTCAAGCAGTGCAGAAAATGGATAGGTCACGGCTGCTTCCCTCCTTAAAAAATATACATAGCGATCCTCGAGGTCTGCTCCTTGCAACATATTCTTTTTAAGAAATTATATCATACAGCAGTCGAAGCGATTCGGGAGGCCAAGTCGAATGTAGATAGTGGGGGCTGGTTTCGTTTGCTGTCGTTGTAAGGCAGTCGAACCGTGGGACGCACGAGGATGGATTGGTTGACAGCCTGCCGTGGGGCGGGTGTTCCCAAAAATCTCCCACCTCTAAGCGTTAGCGTAGGTGGGAGAGCGTTCAACCTAAAAAAGTAGTTGACATAAGGTGAGATAGTGTATAAAATAAAAATCGCGCTTCGACGGAATGTCGGAGTGCAACGATCGAACAATCATGAAATAAAAAAACTATTGACAAATAGTTAACACTGCGTATAATGAATAATTGCCGCGACGAAATGAACGCGGTAATAATTAGAAGAGAATCAGTAGTTGACATTTTTGAAAGATTGTTTATAATAGTAACTGTCGTTCCTTGAAAACTGAACGAAACGAAGCGCGACGAAAAGCGGAGGTCCGCATGGGCCGAAGCAAAAGCCAATCAACTTTCTTTTGGAGAGTTTGATCCT
>NZ_ATCO01000159.1:0-3827 GCF_000422025.1 Geobacillus sp. WSUCF1
ATTGAAACAGAAACGCTCGTCGTTGGCGCCGGCCCTGGCGGCTATGTCGCCGCCATCCGCGCCGCACAGCTCGGCCAAAAAGTGACGATTGTGGAAAAAGGAAATTTGGGCGGCGTCTGCTTAAACGTCGGCTGCATCCCGTCCAAGGCGCTCATCTCGGCAAGCCATCGCTACGAGCAGGCGAAACATTCCGACGAGATGGGCATCAAGGCGGAAAACGTCACGGTTGATTTCTCGAAAGTGCAAGAATGGAAAGCGAGCATCGTCAAAAAATTGACGGGCGGCGTCGAAGGACTTCTCAAAGGCAACAAAGTCGACATTGTCAAAGGGGAAGCGTACTTCGTCGACGCCAATACGGTGCGCGTGGTCAACGGCGACAGCGCGCAGACGTATACGTTTAAAAACGCGATTCTGGCCACCGGTTCGCGTCCGATCGAGCTGCCGAACTTCAAGTTTTCCGGCCGCATTCTCGACTCGACCGGTGCGCTCAACCTCGGGGAAATCCCGAAATCGCTCGTTGTCATCGGCGGCGGCTACATCGGCATCGAACTCGGTACGGCTTACGCCAATTTTGGTGCGAAAGTGACGATTCTTGAAGGGGCCGGTGAGATTTTATCCGGCTTTGAAAAGCAAATGGTGTCCATCATTAAGCGCCGTCTGAAGAACAAAGGGGTCGAAGTTGTGACGAATGCGCTCGCAAAAGGAGCCGAAGAGCGTGCAGACGGCGTGACGGTCACGTATGAGGCGAACGGCGAAACGAAAACGATCGACGCCGACTATGTGTTGGTGACGGTCGGCCGCCGACCGAATACAGATGAACTTGGTCTTGAACAAATCGGCATCAAAATGAACAACCGCGGCTTGATTGAAGTGGACCAACAATGCCGGACAAGCGTGCCGAACATTTTCGCCATCGGCGACATCGTTCCAGGCCCGGCGCTCGCCCATAAAGCGTCGTATGAAGGGAAAGTGGCGGCGGAAGCCATCGCCGGCCATCCGTCGGTAGTGGATTACATCGCCATTCCGGCTGTAGTCTTCTCCGATCCAGAATGCGCCTCGGTCGGCTACTTTGAACAACAGGCGAAAGAGGAAGGCATCGACGTCATTACGGCGAAATTCCCGTTTGCCGCCAACGGCCGCGCTCTGTCACTCAACGATACGGACGGCTTCTTGAAGCTTGTCGTCCGCAAAGAAGACGGCGTTGTGATTGGAGCGCAAATCATCGGCCCGAACGCCTCGGATATGATCGCCGAGCTTGGGCTGGCCATTGAAGCCGGCATGACGGCGGAAGATATCGCCTTGACGATTCATGCCCATCCGACGCTTGGCGAAATCGCCATGGAAGCGGCGGAAGTGGCGCTTGGCACGCCGATTCATATCATTGCGAAGTAACGGAAAACGAAGGTGCCCCAAACACAGCGGGGCACCTTTTTCCTGCGGTGCAATAAGCAGGAAACATCATCCAGAAGCAAGATGATTGGCAGAAAAGAAATGAATCTGCGGCGGCAGCTGTATGTTCGCCTGTTGCTGCGCCCGGTCGACAGTCTTTTGTCCAAAGGAGCGGCCTGGTCCATTTCTTGTCCAATTTCCCATACTATTTTCCGCTCTCGCTTCATATCGTTATGGTAAAGAACAAGCGGGAGATGGAGTTGAAATGAAAGCTTACGTTGCATTTTTGATGCAGATGATGATTTGGAGCAGTTTCTCATTGATCGAGTGGCTGTCAGGAAGAGACCGCCTGTTTTTCCGCGGGCTGATGCTGTGCATCTTTATGTACATCGCGTTTTTGCTGGCCCGCCAGCTCGGCTTGGCGACGCGCAAGGCGGCGCTGACGACGATTGGGACGGCGGCGGTGTACTTTGCCGGTCAGCATGTCATTTGGCAGGCCGTTCAATAAAAAACAGCGGTCGAATGCCCGCTGTTTACGCGCTGCCAAACACCATTGTCCGGCCGCTGAACAAGTGCAGTTCACCGCCGAGTGTTTTCGCCAGCCATTTGCTGAATTCATTGGCCTTCCCTTTATCCCCATGCGTCGCCCCCGGCGGCAGTGCGATGTCAATGAATGTCTCTTCTCCAGCTGTTCGCACGGAAATCGCCATCCCTTTGTACAAGCGGCCGTCGCCTTGCAAGTAGAGAACGGATTCGTGTATGCGGACCGTATACGGGAAAGCGGCCTGTTCGTACGCCCAACAAAGCTGTTCCCCTGTCTTTTTGAGCGCCATCTGGTAGCGCTCGAGCAGCTGTTTGACGTCCTCGATGGTCATCGTTTTCCCCGCAGGCAGCTTTAGATCGGTGTTCATCATTCCTTCCCCTCCCACCATTTCCATTGCGTCTTTATCCTTATTGTACCATATGTTGGCGGACAATAAATGGAAAAAGGGCGTTTTCAAAAAAGTTCTTTTTTATTAAATGTGATATACAAATTAGGATTGACAATTGAAATGTGATATATTATTATGAAATCAACAAGCGAATTTATCATCACAAAGGGGTTTTGGGGATGGGCACGATCGTATGTCAAACGTGTGATGCGACGATTGCGTATTTCGAAGATGAAAAAGTGACGACGCTTTATGGGAAATGTGATTGCTGCGAGCATGACCATGAGGGCGGAGAAAAAGAATAAAACGGTCAAACCGATGGGGGAAAGGAACGGATAGAGGCGCGCATGTCGACAAGTCACATGCGCGCCGTTTATTTTTGGCAAACAAGCACAAGCCAGGCAAACCGGCTTGTGCGGTCAGCGGATCGGTTTATATTCCTTAATGACACGCAACGTCTGCAGCGTGTCGTCTTCCGGCCCTTGGACAGGGAGGCCGGCAGCCAAGTTCGTCTCAATATACTTCAAGTTTTCTTCCGTGATGATTTCGCCTGGAATAAAAATTGGAATGCCAGGCGGATACACCATCACAAATTCGGCGATGATTCGGCCGGCCGATTCGTGAAACGGCACGACTTCCGTTTCGGCGTAAAACGCATCGCGCGGCGTCAAGGCTAAGGCCGGGATGTCCGGAAGGAGCACTTTCGGCTTGATCCCTTTCTCTGCCTGATGGCTGAACTGCTTCGACAAGCGGCGGAGCGCTTCAACGAGCAGGCTCGCCTCCCGTTCGGTATCGCCCGGGGTGATGATGCACAAAATGTTGTATAAATCGGAAAGCTCGACTTCAATGTTGTACGTTTCGCGCAGCCACCGTTCGACGTCATGGCCGGTCAGCCCGAGCTCTTTAACCGAAATGATGAGCTTTGTCGGATCGTAGTCGTACGTTGCTTCCGTGCCTAAAATCTCTTCGCCGACGCAGTACAAATATGGAATCTCGTTGATTTGCCGGCGCGTCCAGTCGGCGAGTCGAATGGCTTTGTCGATGAGTTCACGCCCTTTCGTCGCCAACTGTTTGCGGGCGACATCAAGCGAAGCGAGCAACAAGTACGACGTTGAAGTCGTCGTCAGCATGCTTAAAATCGCCTGCACGTGTTTCGCGGAGACGAGTCCTTCGCGCACATTCAAAATCGAGCTTTGCGTCAGCGATCCGCCGAGCTTATGGACGCTTGTCGCCGCCATATCGGCGCCCGCTTGCATCGCTGAGAGCGGCAAGTCCTCATGAAAATGAATGTGCACGCCGTGCGCTTCGTCGACAAGCACCGGAACGTTGTACGAGTGGGCGATATCGACGATTTTTTTCAAATCGCCGGCAATGCAAAGTACGTCGGTTGATGACGAGCACCCCTTTGGCGTCCGGGTGCTGGCGGAGCGCTTTTTCCACTGCTTGCGGCGTAATGCCATGGGAAATGCCAAGCTCCTTGTCGATTTCGGGATGAATGAAAATCGG
>NZ_ATCO01000160.1:0-2052 GCF_000422025.1 Geobacillus sp. WSUCF1
GCCCGCGAAATACGCCATCAACCGTTCAAACACGGTCGGGCTCATTCCATAGGTCACGATCGATCACTTCTTTTTTGATGTATTTGAGCAGTGCTTCAATTTCATGGACATATTGTGATACAATTCGGTTTTTAATCTGTTCATAGTCTTCCTCGTTATATACATGGGCTGCAGCGTTTCGCGAGTGCAATATATCGTTCCATACATCAATATTCTGAATCCACCCTTCCTTAAACGCCTGGCGGTAACATGCCCGCGGGTTGTTCAATTCCAGACCGGACGCTTTGAAAATTCGCGACAACAGCTTCCAGAGCTGGTCTTCCAAAATTTCATACTTTTTCACGATCGAATCACGATATACTTCCTTCAGCAGTTCATCTTCTGCCGACACTTGCTTCGACGCGGCAATGACATTCTTCAAATGAAGCAACAATCGAAACGCGCGCTGGTACGATAATACAATCGATTCTCGTTCATCCATGCCATCGTTCTCCTTTGCCCATTGTCCTAAATGGATCTGCATCTATGGCTTCGAAAATGGCGCTTGATTCGTCTTCATATAACGCTTCAGCTCTTCGTAAAAATTTTCACGCGTCCCCACCAAAACCACCACCACCACAACATGTCCGCTGTCATCTTGGTCGATCAAATAAGCAATCTCATAATTGATGCCTCGATGATAAATGTCATAACCGTAAATTCCTGCCAAATCACCAGTTTTCGCTTCCCCTGCTTCGGCGGGATCGGTAAGAATCTGCCGCAAGGCTTCGATCAAACGCTGCTTCAGAGCTGCATCCTTTTTTGTCAATTTTTTAATGGCTTTTTCTGCTTTCGGAAGCAATTGCAGTCGATTATGGTTCATCATCTTCACCAAATAACTCCTCTAACGTATCCGCGGTATACGTTTTTGCCTTCGGTCTTTCCTCAGAAATCATCGCGTTGAATGCAGGGGCAATTTGCGATTTACGGTATACAAATTCTTTGTATAGTTCTTCGCCTGTATATCCTTCTTCGATCAAGTCTTTTAAAATCAGATCGGAAAAGTCAAAATGATCCTCATGAATAGGATGAATAATTAACTTATTATCCGCTAACTCAATTAACACCTCGTTTCCAATTCCTAATTGCTCATAAAAATCCTTTGGGATCGTAATTTGTTTTTTGCTCGATACGGCAATTCGTTTCACAAGGTTTTTCTTACGGTTAGGGATATTGTCCATCGATACCTTCTCCTTTGTCATCGAATCTGATGGTACCATATTATTCCCCTCCTTCCAAAAAAATAACCAAATTTCTTGGTTTCTTTACTAATGATCATAGCATGGTGGGGAAACAAACACAATGATTTTCCCATACCGTAGGGAGGAGAAGTGTTCAATGTTTGCGGAAGAGGAATAGATTGATGCAAACACTAACATCCTAGTGGAACAAAGCGGAGAATTCCTGAACAAAACGACGCTCAATTGATGGAGGCCAAGGTTTTCAAAGATAGCGATTATTATTTCAAATAGGAACTTTCATAAATGATACGAATTCGAACGTCCATGGTGTGGAAATTCCTTCACTTTCCTTGTATTTCAAGGATTCATTTGACATTGGAACTCACATTTCGCACCCCTACTAAGTAGAACGAAAGGATTTTTTATTTGTTTTTTTAGAATAACTTTTGAACCAACACAACGAGCGATGGCAATCCTTTTTTTACCATCGCTGGTCGTTCTTTATCCCATTAGACGTAAATGCTCTCGTCCAACCCCAACCCTTGCAGAATCCTTCGCTGCTCGTACGTGAGCGGTTGGCTTAACGCACGTTGGATTTGCCCGTCTGGCTGCTTGAGAAGCACCACTTTGACATACTGAAACAACTGAAAGATCGCTTGCCCCGTCGGCCGGGTCAGTTTGCGTCCTCCTGCGCCCTTTAGAGGCTGCTCCGGAGTAATGAATTGGCGCACCCGGCGCTGGAAGACGCGATAAATGGCCAACGCCAACAAAAACAAATACCCCAGCACCGCGACCCGTTCCGGTTTTTTTACATATATAAGTTGAATTAAAG